>JBFGQG010000143.1:0-8043 GCA_041564295.1 Anaerolineales bacterium
GCATTCTCGTAATCACCCAGGTTCGTGTAAGCATCACCCCGGTAGCTGTAAACGACAGTGTACTCTTCTTCCAGTTCGAGCGTTTGGGAGTAGTCCTCGATCGCAGTTTCATAATCCCCCAGGTTGAAATGAATATCCCCGCGCAGCTTATATGCTTCAGGATTATCCGGTGAAAGCCGCAGGTTCTCGTCAAGGTCTGCGAGCGCGAGGTTGAATTCGCCATTTGCCATGTAAGCTGCCCCGCGGTTGATATAGGCAGATGGCATGGTCGGGTCCAGAGTGATAGCCTGCGTGAAATCATTGATTGCGGAATCGGCCTGATTGCTGCTGGCAAACAGGATGCCGCGGTCATTGTATACTGCAGCGTAGTCTGGGTTGATATCGAGTGCTGTGTTGAAGTCGCCCAGCGCGCTTGGCGCGTTGCCCAGACTCAGGTAGGCTGACCCGCGTTTGTAATACGTATCCGGATTCTCCGGGTCGAAGAATATCGCTTCTGAATACAGTTCGACAGCGCGCTGGAAATCCCCGCGAGCAAATGATACGTCCCCACGCTCGATCAGAGCAAGCGCCAGGTCCTGTGCACTTGGCATGGGGGTTTGCGTCGGATCACCTCCTCCCGAGCTGCAGGCTGCCAGTATGAGAACCAGGCTCAGGAATAAATAGAGGATGATCGATTTCTTCAGCATGATGCATTTCCTTCTTCGTTCTTATATGAAGCTGTATAGAGCGGAATTCAGGGGGTGCCTTCAGCCGTATCAATTAAACCAGCAAAGATGACCGAGTTGAGAAGAAAGATATTAGATTCATATGAGTGAAAATTAATTGTCCTATTGAGAAAGCAAAATCGCGAGTATTACGCTCAGCGCTATGCATAAAGCGATCGTAGCTCCCATGCCAAGCAGTATGCGCACAACGCGCCGCTGAATTTCCGGGTATTGCTGAAGCCTGCCGGGCCGTCCGGGCGAGCTGGTTGCCCTAACAGGCCGGCTCGCTCGAGGTTGGGGGATGCGTGGTTGCTCATCACGAAATTCCTGTGCCCGGACCTCGTGCGCGCTCAGCGCGCCTCCCTGTGCGGAAACAAGTTGCTGGACAAAGGTTCTGCAGTTTGGGAAGCGCTCTTCAGGGCGCTTTTCAAGCGCCCTTTCCATAACTGCATCAAAGCCTTTGGTCAAATCCCCTCGGAGCTGGCGAATACTGCGCGGACGTTCGCTCGTGTGTTTGAAGCTGGCCACCGTCTCTGTTGCGGCTGGAAAAAGGACCTGGCCCGTCAGCATGTGAAAAAGCATTGCCGCGAGCGAATAGACATGCGCGCCAGAGGTCATTGGGCGCCTGCGCACCTGTTCGGGGCTCATGTAATAAGGATTGACCTGCGGTGTATTGGCGGCGGATAGACTGTTAATGACCTGGACAAGGCCAAGATCGGCGACGAAAGGGTGGTCGTGTTCATCGAAAAGGATATTGTTCGGCTTTAGATCGAGGTGGAAATGGTTATTTGCAGCCGCATAGTCAAATGCATCGCCTATCTGCCGGCAGACGGCTAATGCAGCGTCGACCTCCATTGGCTGTGCGGCAATTTTTTCCGAGAGGTTACCTTGCATCAATGGCATAACAATGAAAGGGCGGTTGTCCTCAGCTCCGAAATCTAGCAGCGGCAAAAGTGCGGGGTGCGACAGCGCTTTTAATGCAGCCATTTGCTGCGCGAATTTTTTCTGAGTGGTCATGGTAAACAGGGATTGACCAGCCAGTAGTTTGAGCGCAACATCCCTGTTCGATTCGGTATCGCGGGCCTTGTACACCGCGCCGCGTTCATTCCCTCCGATTTTAGACTCGATTTCGTATCGCCCGACCATTTTTAGCACCATCTTTATCTCCTGAAATTTTTAATGATGTTTCATAAACCCCTGGAAGCAGGGAGTAGACGTTCAATAAGCAGGTCTCCGTAATCCGAAATTCTACGGCGCCAGTCGTTCAATTTTCCAGTTTTTCTCACTGGTTCTGTGGTAAGCAAATCGATCGTGCATCCGGTTCTCGCGGCTCTGCCAGAACTCAAACACCTGCGGGATCAACTGGTAACCGCCCCAGTTTGACGGGCGGGGAATTTCCTTGATTTCGAATTCGGAATCAAATCTTTCGTAGGCGTTCTCCAGGTCCGACCGGTTTTCGATAAGCCGGCTTTGCGCAGACGCCCATGCACCTAACTGGCTACCCCTCGGGCGGGAAGCAAAGTAAGCGTCTGATGCGGCCGCCGGCAATTTTTCGATCTCTCCTTCGAGCCGCACCTGTCTACCGCTCACGTGCCAGTAAAACACAAGCGCCGCAGAAGAGTTCTCAGCCAGCTCACGGCTTTTTCTGCTGTCGTAGTTTGTGAAAAATCGAAATCCAATTTTATCGAAACCGCGCAGGAGCACCATCCTCACAGATGGTTTCCCGTCACTTCCAACTGTTGCTAAAGCCATGGCTTCAGGAAATGCCTGTTCTCTTTGTTCTGCTTCTGCATACCATCGAGCGAAAAGGTCGACTGGATCCTCCGGTAGATCTTTCCTCGACAGTCCAGCGCGAGCGATGAGTTTTTGGTTCATGAGACGAGTTCGTTGAGCTTCTGAAGTTGCTCACTGGTGCCCATTACGATCAGGCGTGCACCGACCGGGAGCTGCGTATCGACTGTCGGGTGAGTGACCACGATCTGGTCTGGTAAATCAATCGCCAACACAGTCACGCCTACCTCGTTGCGCAACCTGGAATCACCGAGCGTCAGTCCCGCGATTGGTGAGCCGGATTTGACTTCCACCTCCTCCATGTACATTTCTGTGTGTTCCGACATCAAAACGACATCGAGGAATTGGGTCACTTTGGGTCTGAGAATGGTCTGCACGATTTTATTCCCGGCGAGTGCGTATGGCGAGATAACTTTGTCGGCGCCGGCTTTGCGCAGCTTGGCTTCGGATGCCTGGAAGTTACAGCGCGAGATGATTAATATATCTTCTCTAAGTTCACGGATCGTCAGGACGATAAAAACATTCTCTGCATCCGAATTTACCGCGGTAATGATCGTGCGAGCATTCATCACGCCGGCTTTTTCGAGCGTGTGCACGGAAGCGGCGTTGCCTTGAACTGTTTTATATCCGTGCTTGATGCAATCTTCGATTGCTTCTTCACTTTTATCTACGACGATAAAAGGGATTTGTTCCTGGTTCAATTCGGAAGCGACGAATTTTCCGACGCGCCCGTAACCGCAGATTATTGCATGGTCTTTCAACGCGATTCTCCTGTTCAAACGGATAATCCTGGCCAGCTCGCCTGACGAGATGAGTTCAGCAGTGCTGGAAAGCGTATAGGCGAAAACTCCGGCGCCTCCGATAATTACCAGGATGGTGAACATCCTCCCAATATCGGTGAGCGGCCGGATTTCCCCGTAGCCGACGGTCGTCAGCGTGATTACGGTCATATAAATTGAATCGAGCCAACTCCAATGCTCGATAAACCGGTAACCGATGGTCCCGGTGAGGACGACGAGGATCACAAAACCCAGGGTTGTCAGGATTCTTCTACGAAGCATTAGAACAGTTTTCCCTGGACTGGAATATCCGGCTCGCGGGCCGGTAGGCCAATTAAGTTTTTGAAACTGTTGCAAGTTGACGGCGAATGGCCCGAGAAATCGTTGTTGAAGAAACCGTAAACCGTATGCAAATCGTCTAACACTAATTGCAAGGAGGTCCACCAGCGTTTTAATATCGGGTTTACATCCCGCTGGATCCGGTTTTTTCTCTCGAACTGGCCGTGCTTTCCCAGGAAGCGAATATAAGCAAAATCGGCCGTGATGTGAAGGACTTGCGGCAGGACGATGTATTCTGCTGAGACCCAACACACACCGGTCTCTCGAAGGAGCGCGCGGACTTCATCCATGTCCCACGAATTGTGCCGGAATTCTGCCGCAAATTGGACGTCACCGGGCAATCCCCGGAGAAATGTTGCAAGGGCATCCAGGTGGGCAATTGTAAATCGTGGAGGAAACTGCATGAGGATTGCCCCAAGCCGACCGCCGAAATGACGGACAGCTTCAATAAACTCGTGCATTTTATCGATGTTTTCATCGATTTCTCCCTCGTGTGTGATCTCCCGTGGCGTTTTAGGGCAAAAAATAAAATTATCCGGAGTCTGGTTGCTCCAAGAACGGACCCGGTCAGGTGAGGGGATTCCGTAGAACGTCGTATCCATTTCCACGGAATCAAAGATTTTGCTGTAGTAAAGCAGGTAATTGTTCGGTCGAGCGTGGTGAGGGTAAAAAACACCCACCCAGTCTTTATATCCGTATCCCATCGTTCCAAGATGCCAATTCATCATGTTACACTGATTGTAAGGTCTGGTGAAAATATTTCAGGGCAAGCCGGTGGGCGCGCAGCTGCAATTTCCGGGCGAAATTTCCGGCGATGACCGGCATCTGGTTAGAGGGTCTGGAGATAACGTGGACCATCAGTGCAATTTCACCGTTCTTCTTCCTTGAAATCGAAGCAGTCCATTCACCCATTTTATACTGTTTGTCGCTAGTGATCAGAGTAAAACCACGCCTGTCCGGTTCGTGCCACACTGCGCTAATAATGTTCATTGTGATCGCATCGACGATACCTGGAATAATGCGAATTCGTTGAATGATGCGGTCGCCGACAACCGGAAACCGGTCTTCAAGTAAGAAGGTTGCGCCTACGCGCATCACCGTTGGAGGGAAGATGTCATACCGGAACAGTTTTTGTACAGCATTTTCAAAAAGCGACGGCATCGAGTTATTTCCCAATAGTTCTTCGTATCCGTCAACTTCCCACGTATTGTCAATCGGCTGGTCCGGGTTGTAATTTGTGCCGGTTTCGCGCCACTCAGCCAGCAATTGGTAAAGATCTTTGTTTTTTGAAAACCAGATCAGCATAGCTGGAGTGTAACCGATTATTGGTAGCGATGCGCTAAATTTTCAACAAACCAGGCAGGTATTTCCAATTATTCCAATGAAACAATTGTCGATTACCATGTCCCATGAAGTAAAATATTAATATGAAAAACGACATCCAATCTCGCGCGATCAACACGATACGCTTTCTTTCCGCTGATGCGGTCCAAAAGGCGAACTCCGGGCATCCGGGACTTCCAATGGGAACAGCAGCAATGGCATATGCACTCTGGATGCGCCATTTGCGCCACAACCCGTCGAATCCTCGCTGGTTCAACCGCGACCGGTTCGTTCTTTCCGGCGGGCATGGCTCGATGCTGCTTTATTCGCTATTACATCTGACCGGCTACGATCTTTCACTGGAAGAGATCAAGAATTTCCGCCAATTAGGGAGCAAAACGCCCGGCCACCCGGAGTATCCGCTGACGCCTGGGGTTGAAGTCACCACCGGTCCGCTTGGGCAGGGTTTCGGAAACGGCGTCGGTATGGCAATCGCAGAGGCACACCTGGCCGCGGTTTCAAATCGTGAGGGTCATAAGATCGTTGACCACTTCACTTATGGGATCGTGACCGACGGCGATTTGATGGAAGGCATTTCTGCAGAAGCAGCTTCACTGGCAGGTCACCTTGGTTTGGGGAAGCTTATCTATCTCTACGACGACAACAATATTTCGATCGAAGGAGATACCGGCGTAACCTTCACAGAAGACGTCAGGGCGAGATTCAATGCATACGGCTGGCATACATCCGTCGTGGAAGACGGCAACGATGTGGATGCTGTTGACGCTGCGATCGCTGCGGCCAAATCTGATCCGCGGCCTTCCCTGATCATTTGCCGAACGATAATCGGTTTCGGGCTTCCCAATAAGCAGAATACTGCGAAAGCCCATGGCGAGCCACCCGGAGAGGACGAACTGGATGGCGCAAAGCGTGCTTTAGGTTGGCCGCTCTCGCCGCGATTTTTTATCCCGGAAGACGTTGCAGTTCACTTCCGCACAGCATTCGAAAAGGGAAAAGACCTTGAAGCTCAATGGCGTGCAGACCTTGCCTCCTACGAAGCGGCGTACCCTGATGAAGGGGCAACATTTAAGCGGCGCATGTACGGCGAACTCCCCGACAACTGGGACAGGGACCTACCAGCCTTCAAAGCAGACAAGAAAGGCTCAGCAACTCGCAACCACTCCGGGAAGATCCTCAATGAGCTCGCGCTCCGGCTTCCCGAACTGATGGGGGGTTCGGCCGATCTTGCGGGTTCGAACAAGACCTGGCTTACCGGCTTGCCGGCGTTTTCAAAAGAGCATCCTGAAGGGCGCAACTTTCATTTTGGTGTCCGGGAACATGGAATGGGCGCGATCGCGAACGGTATGTCCGTGCATGGCGGGGTTATTCCTTATGTCGGGACGTTTCTCGTTTTCTCTGACTATATGCGCCCTTCGATCCGGCTCTCCGCGCTATCTCATTATCCGGTTATCTGGGTGTTTACGCACGACAGTATTGGCCTGGGTGAAGACGGCCCCACGCACCAGCCGATCGAACATCTCGCGGCCCTGCGCGCGATTCCAAACCTGGTGGTTATTCGCCCGGCGGACGGAAATGAGACGCGCGAGGCCTGGAAGGCGGCGTTGCAAAACCGGAGTGGTCCGACGGTTTTGGCCTTTACGCGGCAAAACGTCCCGGAATTGGACCGATCGATCTTCGCCCCGGCTAAAGGCACGCTCCGTGGGGCCTACGTTCTAGCGGATCTAGGAGATAACGATCCGGAATTGATCCTGATGTCCTCCGGTTCGGAGGTCTCGCTAATTGTTGAAGCGGGCCTGAACCTCGTGGCGGAAGGAGTGAATGTGCGGCTCGTCTCTTTTCCCAGTTGGGAGCTGTTTGAAAAGCAGGATGTCGTGTACAGGGACGAAGTCCTACCGCCGCAAATCAAGACGCGGATTGCAGTCGAGGCTGGAGTGACGATGGGCTGGTCTCGCTGGACCGGTCCGAACGGGTTGGTGATTGGGCTGGACCATTTCGGGGCGTCTGCGCCATATGAGGAAATTTACGAATCGTTCGGCCTTTCTGTTGCAGATATAACGGCGAGGGCGGAGAAGTTGATTCGAGATAATTTAGTTGATGATATGAGTGCGATGGGCCGCTATTCCTGGATGGGTGGAGAAGAATGATGCGGATAGCAGTAGCGTGCGATCATGCCGGGTTTTTTCTTAAGCAGAATGTAATCGCAGCAGTGGAAGCGTTGGGCCATGAAGCGATAGACCTGGGAACGGACAGTGAAAGTAGTGTCGATTATCCGGATTTTGCAGAAAAACTTGGAAAAGCGATTCAGGAAGGACGCGCAGAGAGAGGGATATTGCTGTGTGGTTCCGGAGTTGGCGCCTGCATTGCGGCCAATAAAATGGAAGGCATATACGCTGGGATTTGTCATGATACGTACTCGGCACACCAGGGTGTCGAACATGATGACATGAACGTGCTTTGCCTTGGAGCCCGCATCATTGGCCCGGAGATCGTCAATGAACTGGTACCGGCATTCCTGAATGCCTCGTTCACGGGCGAGCCACGGCATTTACGCAGGTTGAAGAAAGTCCGAGCGATTGAATCCAGGAATCATTCGTCCAGGCCATGATTGATACCGGTTCAACATTCACCGTTATTGCGAACGATAACATGGCCGTCCTGCCGCAGCTGCCGGACGGCATCGCGAACCTGATCTACATCGATCCTCCATTCAATACTGGAAAGAAACAGAGCCGTACGCGTCTGAAAACCGTCCGCGATCCAAACGGCGATCGAACCGGTTTCCAGGGTGCGCGCTACCAGACGGTCGTTCTGGGTGAAAAATCATTCACAGATCAATTTGATAACTTCCTGGCGTTTATCGAGCCCAGGCTGCTGGAAGCGCATCGTCTTCTCGCATCATCCGGAACGTTGTATTTTCACATAGACTACAGGGAAGTGCATTACTGCAAAATTCTCCTGGACCGGATATTTGGGCGCGCCTCATTTCTGAACGAAATCATCTGGGCTTATGACTTCGGCGGCAGACCGAAAAACCGCTGGCCCGCCAAACATGACAATATCCTTGTATACGTAAAAACGCCCGGTGA
>JBFGQG010000144.1:0-8015 GCA_041564295.1 Anaerolineales bacterium
CTTGATTGAAAGTCCGGACTGCAGATCCTCGTTTTCGATGGCCTCGATAATCTCTATCGCTTCATCCGTGGACCTGACGGCTTCTGCTTCATTGGAAGTGTATTCGCCCAGGTGATCGAGCGTGACATAGAATCCACGCCTGTTTAATTCTTTCACAAGTGCCACAGCTTCCTCGAGTGTTTCCCCTGCCACGAAGCGGGAAGCGACACGCCAGGCGACGCGCCAGCCGGTCACCATGTTGCGGGCCCATTGAGCCTGCGAAAGATAGAGCAGTAATGCACGTAACATTGTATTCTCTTCACCCTTACATGTAATAATAAATATTTTAATAAATCAAGATGGCCTGAAAGGTGGTCTATTGACTCATTTCCACCAGATTCTAGCATACGGCGCGAGGATTTGGTCGTAAGTATAGAATGATATAATCGCTCCCGAGGAACACCCATCTCATATGCAAGAGAATCAAGCACTCACTGAACGCGAAATTGAAATTTTGGGGCTGATCGCGCAGGGGAAAAGCAATAAAGAAATAGCCGAATCGTTGTTTATCAGTTCAAATACAGTCAAAGTCCACGTCCGAAATATCTTCGCAAAACTGGAGGTCAGTACGCGGACGGAAGCCAGCATGCTCGCTGTTCAGAGGGGGCTGATAACCAACGGAGCGAATGCTGGCGAAATCACGCAAGTTTCATCCCAAACTGTAGGTGCACCCAAGGCGCAACCGGAAATGAGCTCCGGGAGCTCCCAAAAGACGTTGAACATCCTGTATTCGACGGGCTTTGTCGTCGTCCTTTTACTGCTGGCGCTGATTGCTTACAGGGTCAGCAACCCACCCCAGACGAAGGCGACCCCCGAATCTGTTGACCAGTTTTCGTTCGAATCACAATGGCAGGAGCGCTCGAGCCTCCCGGAAAAAAGGACCAGGGCTGCGGCGGTGAGCTTCCAGAACCAGATATTCTTATTGGGTGGGATTGTCGACGGGCATTATTCAAATGAACTGCTTAAATTTAATCCGGAGGAAAGAAACTGGCATGTTCTGGCGGAGAAACCCACTCCTGCTGCGGAGATACAGGCCGTCGTCCTCGGAGGAAAAATTTATGTCCCGGGAGGAAAGCTGGCGAACGGCGACGTCATTGACACGCTTGAAATTTACGATCCTTCATCGAACCGCTGGACTGCCGGCGCGCCGCTTCCAATCGGATTGAGCGCCTATTCGTCGGCGGCTTTCGAAGGGAAATTATATGTGTTCGGAGGGTGGGATGGAGATGGATATTCTGACAGGGTCTTCCTCTACAACCCGGACACAGAGACCTGGAGCGAGCAGACGCAGATGCCGGTTGCGGCAGGTTTCTCCGGCGCAGCCAGTGCTGCGGGCAGGTTGTATATTGTCGGCGGGTATGACGGAAACGAGGCTTTATCGTCGAACTGGGTATTCACACCTTCTCAGGAAGGGACCGACCCGTGGACGGAGGCTGCCGGCCTGCCGGAAGGCCGCTATGCAATGGGACTCGTAAGCGTTGCAGACCAAATCCACCTGATCGGCGGGCTGGGCCGTCCAAACCAATCTTTTACGCAAATGGTTTTTGATCCGGCGACGGATCGATGGGAAATCATCGAGAACCCGCTTGCAAAGGAATGGGCTCACCTGGCGATTTCAGTGCTGGGCACCGAGATTTATTCCATGGGCGGGGAAATCGAGGGGGAAACTTCGAACCGCAATTTGTCCTACCAGATCATCTTCGTCTTTATGCTGCCGATCATTCGATAAGGTCTGGCTCTACTAAAGTCCTATCCAAAAATACTCCGGAAAACCCCGATTTTGTGATTCTAATACCCGCATACTACCATTGGAGTATTGCCATTCACCACCACCTCGAGTATTTTTATTTTATAGAATTGAAACTCGCAATTTATAGGAGATCATATTATGAAACGCTTTACTTATGCCTCCCTGCTCGTCGTATTAGCTGCTTTAATCATCGTAGTTTTTCCGGCGTTTGCACAACTGGGTGATACTGACGTATCCTCATTTACCGTACAGAATATTTCCGGCTCTATGGCCTCGGTCGTCGTCGATTTTTATGCGGAAGACGGCACAAAATATACCCCGCCGTTCTTAGACGCCGGGAACACCATTCCGAATCCGTTCCAACTGGCCGCGGGCGCATCACGGCAGATTTACGTCCCGAATATCCCCGCAGCTTCGCTGCCCCCCGGACGGTACTCGCTCGTTATATCATCGAACGTCCAGGTGGTTGCCCAGGCGGGTGTTGCGGGTACCGGCGGCACGCGCTTCACCGGCAGCTATACCGGTTTCAGCTCCGGCTCCCCGACAACGTACCTGGCAGGCGTTAACTTCAATTTCTTCGGATGGTACAGTATGATCACCGTCCAGAACCTCCACAGTTCACCTGCAGATGTGACGGTTACGATTACCTGCAGCTCCGGTCAGACCGGCACACTCTCGAAGACCGGTGTGCCTGCTTTTTCCTCCTTCACGTGGGCAATGAAAAACACGACCCCGTCAGGATTTACATCCGGCACGGTTTGTGACGGGTCTGCAAAAATCACCGGTAAGGTCGCCGGCACCAATGATCCGGCGAACGTCGTCGCGGTCAACAATAACAACCGGCCTTCCAATGGAAACACGAACACGTTCGAAGCCATGCCGTCCGGCGGCTCACCTCTGTTCGTCCCCAGCCTGTCCAACAATTTCCACGGCTGGTACTCGGCCCTCACGATCGTCAAGCTCAGCTCCGGCAACGCGACCGTCACTGTAACTTACGATGACGGCGACCCGAACGATACCTGCAACCTGACGGATGCCATTCCTTCCTGCAAATTGATTATGAGCGTGGACCATGTCAAGACCGGTCGCTTCAGCGCAACCGTGTCTGCGCCCAGCGGTACCCAGCTGATCGCCATTGCCGGTTCCTCTTTCGGTAACTGGTCCGGCGCAACAGCAGCAGTTCAGGGCGGCTCCGCTGAAGTCGCGATCCCGAACGTAGCGAAACGCTACTTCGGCTGGATTTCAGCGATCAACTGCCAGAACGTCGGCAGTCCGTCAACGAGCCTGAATGTTACCTACTCCGGCTACAGCGGCAGTGCATACAATACAAAATCCCTGGCTTCCGGAGAATCGATCCAGATCCTGGTTTTCAATGAATCGTTCCTGCCGAACGGCTGGCAGGGCGGCGCCACCATCAAGGCGAACAACGCCAGCGCCCAGGTTGCCTGCACGGTCGGGAACAGCAATCCTGACAGCTCCGCGACGACACCCGGCGACTGGACTTCCCAGTACAACGCTTACAACAAATAGCGCATTCTGGTCTGGCCCGCACGCAATGAAAATTTTGAGGCCCTCCGAGCGTTCGGAGGGCCTCAACAATACTTTGAAACGATCATATAATGGGGCGATGTCAGGTTTTGTTCCAGCTGAATTCAAGCCATTGAGAAAATTATCATGAAGAGAACTGTTCTTTTATTTTTATCCCTGGTAATTGCGGCCTTATCGTCTGGCTGCACCCAGGATAAGACCACGACGATCGATAGTATCACAGTGGAAACCACACAACCGGAAGATGTCCCGCCCGGTTCTTATCCGCCGCCCACTACAATCAATGCCTACCCCGCACCAGGCGAGGAATATGTATTCAGGTCGTCTGTACCGGGGACGGCAACCATTCACGGATTGCTGCTCGTTATGGATCCCGACCAGTCGATCCCGGATCCGAACGACGGGCTTTTCCTGGTCCCCTTACCTGAAAGTGAAGGCGTGGTCATGCTGCCGACATTCGTTGTCGGCGAAGTGCCCCAGGCGGACGTGAATGAGGTGACCGGTGAGTTCGTATTTACAGACATCACTCCCGGACGTTATGTGATGATGGTGCTGACGATTCACCAGGCACAGATCCCGGTCCGCACGGCGGATGGAAGTTTCGCGATTTACACGATTTCCGAAGATGATCTCGATACGGTCATCGAAGTTCAAAATTTACGAATTCCATAACGTAACAAAGCGGAGCATCTCGAATGTACTCAACTATCCGGAACCCGGCGACTGCGGCGGAAGCGGAATGATACATGCATTCGGGCTGCTCTTTTTATTTTTTAAGAAATGGACATGCTCCTCCTGGTCAGCACCCCACTCCATATCCTATTAGTCGATCCGGTTTCCGGTCGATCTTCGACCGTCCGCACCGGCGACGGATATTATTATGGGATCACTTATAAAGAAGGAACCATGGTTTTGTCCCACTCGGGAGGCAATCTCGGGTATTTTGGCCAGCATGCCCACCGAACGATAAATCATTTAATTCAACCGCACCAAGTCGAGTGGATTGAGGACAAAGTCGTCGTCTCCAATACCGGGAAAAACTGCCTTTCCGTTTTCGATGAGCGTGGAGAATTCACCAGGGATGTTTATCTGAATGACATCCATTGGGATGACAAAGAAAAAGGACGGTCCGGGAACCATTTCAACAGCGTGCATCGACATGGCGAGCGTGTGTACGTTGTCGCCCATAATTACGAACGCTGGTCTGAAGTGTGGGAGCTTTCCTGGCCCGCTCTCGAAGTTACCCATACCTTTGAAACAAGAGCAAACTGGGCGCACAATTTTTGGGCCGGAGAACACGGCCTTGTCACATGCAATTCAAAACACGGCACGCTGCTTGAAATATCTACAGGTGAAACGATCTGGTCATCGAATGAGGCCAACGTCATGACCAGAGGCCTGGCAGTATCCTCGGAGCATATTTTTATCGGCGCATCCATGCACAATAAACGCAAGGATCGTTATTGGAAGGACGGTGGGATCTGGATCGTCGACCGCAGAAGCCTGAAAACCATCGAAAAGATCCACTTGCCGGGCTCCGGCGATGTCCATGAAATTCGATTAATCGGCATCCCGGACGACTGCCACAACAATCAGGTTATCCCAAACACAGCCGTAGACAGTATCAGGAAAACATCGCCAATCATCCACTGGTGTTATGAATTACGTAAGTCGGTCCCCCTCTTCAGAAGAGACTTTTTTCCGATGTCACAGATTGTACGCGCAAAACAGCTTTACGAGCGGAGGAGCATCCCCTGATGCCGGTGGACGTCACTACACTCGATGAAGGTGACCCGCTGAAATGGGTGCAGACTAACTGCGCCAGGTGCGGCTCTTCCGACAGCAAGGTCTGTTTCGAAGGACCGGACAGGCTGGAGGGACTTCCGGGGAGTTTCCGGTTTGTTGAGTGCACGACATGCGGCACATTCCGCCAGGATCCGCGTCTTCCCTGGGAATCTTTAGCAAAGTTTTATCCCGAAAACTACACGGCTTATGATTACATTGCGGCCGAAAACAAAAACATTATTGCTGATAATATCCGGAACCGCGGAAACCGAAAGCGACGCCGGGCAATAGAACAGTACCAACCAGGTGGTCGCCTGCTCGAAGTGGGCTGCGGGACCGGTGCCTTTATCCAGGAATTATTGAAAGCGGGCAACTGGACCGTGGAAGGTATCGAACCGGGCGAGAAAGCCGCTTTACATGTTCGCAATTCACTTAACATACCCGTCATTCACGGCTTATTTGAGGAGGCAGACCTTGAATCTGGTGCTTACGACGCGATCGTGATGTGGTGTGTTTTGGAACACCTGGAAAACCCGGTTAAATCGCTGCAGAAATCTTATGGCCTGCTGAAAAATGGGGGGTGGCTGTTCTTCTCGATCCCAAACTACGAGTGCCTGGAAGCCAAATTTTTCGGGGAGTTCTGGGCCGGGTGGGATTTACCGCGCCATATGTATGTATTCCCTCGCCCGGTGCTCCTGCAGGTGTTAGACGAAATCGGCTTTCGAAATATTAAAACCAGGTGCATTTCCACCAGCTACCATATGCTGGGCCACAGCCTGGACTTCTGGTCTCAAAGCTGGGCAGAAAAACACCCGGGGTTGAAAAGCCTGTTAGACAAAGCGTACTGGTCCTGGCCTGCTCGCCTCGCGCTATTTCTCCCCCTGGCCGTTTTAGACCGGCTGAAACTCAGTTCGAATATCACATACTTTGTGCAGAAGCCACCGGCTTAACGGACCCTGCTTGCGTTCCAACCCCCTTGTGCAGAGGAAATATCACGCTGCCCTGCCGGCAGATGGCAGAATTCGGTTTGGCGAAGAACCTTATGAGCAAAGGCGCTGCTATTCCTCCACCCAGGTGGCTATCCACCATGTTGTGCCGCCGGTATCCCTGAATCCACCGCGCTTGTCTTCATCCGGCTTCTTGACTGGCTCCTGCACTGAGACGGCATTTGCTTCCAGCGCCCGACGATAGATGGCGTCCACGTCTTTGACGTAAATGTGTACGTGGGCAGGCACAGGCTCCCAATCCACCGGAGGATCGGCAAGCATAATGACTGTGTCGTCGATTCGAACCTCGGCATGCAACAGCTTTCCGTCATCGGCGGGAAACCTGCGAAGTTCCACTGCGCCAAAAACGTGCTCGAGGAATTCAATGGTGGCCTCGGCCCCTGCGACGATCAGATAAGGTGAGACTGTGCTGTAGTTTTCCGGCTTGTACAGTGTACTCATAATCCCTCCGCTGTGATCGAGCTTTTCCCGACAAACAAAAAGGTCAGCAAACGGACGATTTAATATAGATTGACCCCAACAAAGCAATTAACTATAGGAGACGGTGAGACCAGCAATAAGAATTCGATTTTTATTGGAAGACTAAACGTGTTGCTCGAAATCGTACTAACTCGCATTCGGATATGGCCCAAGGGGCTGCTGCAGGCCTTCGCGCATCCCTTCCCAGAAATACCGGAAATAGCGCCAGTTACGTTTCCAGATGATTTCACGAAGGAAAACGTAACCAATGTGGACCGTCAAAGACAACCACATCGGCCTGCCGTGCCTGCGGTAAAACCGCACGCCGCTGGAAGCCATAGTTTTCCAGAACAGCGGCGATGTCGGGCCCTTCGTGGACCGCGAGACCTTGTGCCACATAAATGCATCCGGCGCATACCAGATCTTCAGCCCATGGGCGCGGACACGCTCTGAGAAATCCCAGTCATCGTATAAAAACAGGTATCCCGGATCAAACATGCCGGCCGTCTCGAATGCGCGCCGGTGAATCAGCAGCGCACAGGAAGGGGCGTATTCAATCAGCCGGGTCCGGTCCGAATAACCTTCTCGCTTATCCGTCATCAATATCGCCGGGGGAAAGGCCCTGTAGCGCCCGCCGCTGGACCAGACTTCATCGTTGCTCCCGTAATACAACACTTTCGGCATCACGATCCCGACATCTTCCTTGGCTTCTCCAACCACAACCCGTTTTTCCAGCATGTCGGGGGGGATGGCGACGTTGTTGTTGAGCATCAGGATATAGTCAGGAGATGACGCCAATGCCCGGGAAAAACCGACATTGTAACCCGCAGGCACGCCGATGTTATTCCCATTTTCAATGACCTCGACGTCCGGGAAATCTTTGCGCACCCTGCCTGGCGTGCCGTCATCCGAACCGTTGTCCACGAGGATGACATCGAAATTCTTGTAGGCGGATTTGAACAACGTTTCAAGGCATTCGTGCGTATCAGAATAGTTATTCCACGTAAGAACGACCGCCGTCACGCGCGGCGTCGTTTCTTTTTCAGGCGCTTCCATCACTTCTGGCTCCATGACAACCGGACGTTCAAACCGGTTTTCGATCTCGTTTACTGTATCGATAGCGGCAGCGAAGTTGTCGTCGACTTCCCGATGCCGGAACTCGGCCGTCCTTCCGACGGTGAAAAGGTTCGTGTATTGCCCGATCGTATCCTGGGCATCCTGCAGCAATTCGCTGTAGGCGTGGTTATAAACGGGATATGAAAAATCCTCCCGGACGACCTTCGTATCGACAATCTCTTCCCGTTTTACCAGGCCGACTTTTATAAGGTCTGAAATGACTTTTTCGACGACGTCTTCATGTTCCTGGGTCACTTCAGCACACACGACGCTCGTATTCTCAGGCGTATCCACAACGCTCATATTTTTAA
>JBFGQG010000145.1:0-7911 GCA_041564295.1 Anaerolineales bacterium
CCAGAACCCCAGCAGATAGACGGCCGGAATCATGACCAGCCGCACGAAATACCCCAGGAAAATAAGTGTCAGCACCCGGCGGCGTGGATAGAGTACGAGGTAAGCTCCCAGAACAGCTCCGATTGCACCGCTCGCGCCCACCGTCGGAACCTGTGAAGCGGGGCTTGTCAGGATATGTGCGGCTGACGCTGCAACGCCGCCGATCAGGTAAAACAACAGGTATTTGAAATGTCCCATCGCATCTTCGATATTGTCTCCGAAAATCCACAGGTAAAGCATGTTGCCGCCGATATGCGCCAATCCGGCGTGCATGAACATGCTCGTCAAAATCGTGCCTGTTGTCGCAGGTGAAATCTCATTGGTCAATCTAGCCGGGATCAGCGCGTATTGGTTCACAAACCCCGAAGCATCACCAAGCGACCATTCGTAAACAAACACAAGTATATTGATCGCGATCAACAAGTAATTAATGAACGGGACTCGAGTGGAAGGATTTTCGTCTCGGAGTGGGATCATAGGCGAGTGATTGTTTTTTCGATAAGGTGATTTCGAGTTGGAAATACCATTCTTTTTCTATGCATGTGATGTCTTCTGGTTCACTTGACTGTTCTTCAAGCACAGACAGAAAAGCGAATCGCACCAAGTAAAAAATCTCCAAAAGCGAACGAAATTCAGCGCGCTGGAGCACCTGCCTGTTATGATGAAAACAGCAAATAAAAATAATTTGGAAGCAGAATGAATAATTACATCGTGAAAGCTGATCTGTACCATTATTTTACCCGGCACTTGGCGCAGATCGCAAATTTTAGAAACTCTGCAGGTCTCCCAACCAGCAAACCAATTATCAATAAAACCAATATATACTATACCTCATGACGGCCAAAATCTGTGAAGTCATTTGCCTCGGCCGCGTGCCTTATACCCGCGCCTGGGACCTGCAGGCTGAAACAGCAGCCCAGGTCGCCGCAGGTATGAGACCTCCAACGCTGCTCCTGCTCGAACACCCGCATGTCTATACATTCGGCAGGCGAGGCAAAGCTGCAAACATGCTTTTCGACGAGGACGAGCGCGCACGGCGAGGGATTGACGTTCATTGGGTGGACCGGGGCGGTGATGTGACTTACCACGGCCCTGGCCAGCTGGTCGGCTATCCGATCCTCCCGTTGCTGCCAGGCGGCTTACAGGCTCGCGATGAGAACGGGTACCGCCGCTTCCCCCGTGCTGACTTTACGGGTTACGTACGCAACCTCGAAAAAACCCTGATCAAGACTGTCGCCGCCTTCGGCATCGTCAGCGGTCAAATCGAAGGGCTCACTGGTGTCTGGGTCCAACCGGATGTCGCATCGCGCTGCCGCAACTGCCCTCCGGAAGCAAAGAAGAAACCGTCGAAGATTGCCGCTATTGGCGTCAAAGTTGACGTCCACGGCGTCACCCGGCATGGTTTTGCCCTCAACGTCAGCACCGATATGGACTATTGGGACGGCATCGTCGGCTGCGGATTGGACTACCCAGTAATTAATCTGGGCGATCTCCTTCGCAGCCCGCCGCCGCTCGAAGAAGTCAGCGAAAAATTCATCGCTGCCTTCGCGCAGGTTTTTGATTACGAGGCTGTCGTTACGGAGCAGACAGGATGAGGCGATCACCGCTTGGGTGGTTGCCTGCTTTGCTGGCTGTTCTGTTAGTCGCCTGTAGAGGTGGACAGGCCCCGGCGCCCCCTCCCGAAGAGATCGTCAACCGGGCCGTCGAAATGATGTCGGGCGCCGCCGGCTTCCATTTCTCCATCGACCGCAGCGGTGCTCCGGCTTTTTTAGACGCAAATGAAACCATTTCCTTCCGCCGCGCTGACGGGGTCTACGTCGCTCCTGATAAGGCCCGGGCGACGGTGCGCGTGATTGTCCCAGGGATCATCGCAGAGGTCAGCATGGTGGCTGTTGGAGACCGTTATTGGGAGACAAACCTGCTGACCCGTGAGTGGGTCGAACTGCCTGCCGGGCAGGCTTTCAACCCTGCCGACCTGTTCAGCGCCGGGGACGGCCTGCAGGCCGCGCTCAAGACCGGGTTAACTGGACTCACGTATGGAGGGATGGTCGAACTCGAAGAGCTTCCCGGACTGCCGCTGTACCAGGTGAGCGGGACGCTCGACACATCCCAGCTTTTCGGACTGACATCTGGTCTGATCGGTCCTGGTGCAGCCCCGGTGCAGGTCTGGGTCCATCCGGAGACGTTTGAAACCTACCGGATCGTCATTACCGAATCTGCCGGTGCTGCTGAACTGGAGCCGACTGTCTGGCAGGTCGATTTTTGGCAATTCGGCGCAACAGAGTCGATCGACCCACCCATTCCTTGATGATCGCGCGGCGCACACTCCTTCTTGCGATTATCAGCATACCCATCTTTGTTGGCGCGCTCGATCTGACGGTTGTGTCTGCCGTGCTCCCACACGTCATCTACGACCTGGAAATCCCGATCCAGACTGGCCTGGACGACGCCGCCTGGATCGTTACCGGCTACCTGCTGGCGTACAGCGTTGCCATGACGTTTATGGGCCGGCTATCAGACCTTTACGGCCGGTTTCGCGTCTACCTCGCTGCACTGGCTATTTTCGCAGCCGGTTCTTACCTCGTTGCCGTCGCCGATCAATGGCCGGCGCGCTTGTTGCTGCGCGGCTATTACGTTTTTGGTGAAGGCCGGCCGGATCAGAGCCTCTTTGCCCTGCGCACTTTGATTGGGGCGCGTATGATCCAGGCATTTGGTGGAGGAGCGATGGTGCCGGTTGGCATGGCGCTCATCGGCGATCTTTATCCGGCGGGTCACCGTGCCCGTCCCCTGGGAATAATCGCAGCAGTGGACACAGCAGGGTGGGTCGTCGGGCACCTTTACGGCGGCATCCTGGTGCGCTTTTTCGACTGGCGGATGATATTCTGGCTCAACCTGCCGGTCTGCCTGATCGCTTTTATTTTAATCTTTGCGGCTGCGCGAGTATCAGGTGAAGCGAGGCGGCCGGGCCGGATGGATGCCTGGGGAACCCTGATGATCTCCGGAGCCCTCGTTGCATTAAATGCAGGCCTGGGTACTGGTGTTGAAGCAGGCGCAGGCTCACAGCTGCTCCCTCCGTATGCTGCCCCCCTGGTGATCGCCGCAGTTATGCTGTTTGCAGGTTTTATCATTTGGGAACGCCGTTTTACCGATCCGCTTATGCCGTTAACGCTTTTCCGGCAGCGTAATTTTGCCGCGGCCTCTGCGGCCAACTTCCTGACCGGTTTCAGCCTGTTCGTCGCGATAGCCAATGTGCCGTTGTTCATTAATACAGTCAGCGCACAAACGCTCGAGCAGGGCGCATGGGACAGCGGCTGGATGCTCTCCGCTTTAACCGTACCAATGGCGCTTGCTGCTGTTCCGGGGGGTTACATCGCTGCAAAAATGGGCTACCGCTTCCCATCGCTTTTAGGCCTGGCAGCTGCCGTGACAGGGCTTTTGGCTATGACGCGGTGGGAGATCGAGACGTCCTACTTCCAGATGACGCCTCATCTTCTAACCGCAGGAATTGGGTTCGGAATTTTGATCGCACCGATCGCAGCTGCCGTCGTCGATTCTGCACCGGAATCGCACCGAGGCACAGCCTCGGCGCTGGTCATCATCTTCCGGTTGGTCGGGATGACCGTCGGCGTTTCCAGCCTGACGACGTACGGGGTCCACCGCATGAACGTCCTGAGCGCCGAGCGTTTGCCGTCCGGCGCAGACCTGGTGGAAATCGTGCAGGTCGGAATGCAGGTGGCCGTTGACGTCGTCGGTGAAACCTTCTTGATCGCTGCTGTGGTATGCGCCCTGGCGCTCGCTCCCCTCCTTCTCCTGCGCAGGTTGGACGTCTCCGGAGAAATTCACGGTGACACATAACGTATAATTAATCCGCCAGTGAGGAATGAACTTATGACGCCGGACCGGGTTTTAAGGAGGAAATTATGGACGCACAATCGTTTCCGGAGGGAGACATTGCGGGCCAGGAAGCGGACGCTGAGGCGCCGCCTTCAAAAAGGAACGTGTTGGCGATCACTTGTGCGGTGCTCGCCTCTGTCGGTCTTTGCTGCATTATCCTCGCTGCCTTAATCTCCTGGTTCGACCCTTTTGATTGGAATTTGATTGCGCGTCTGAGCGGGGTTTTCGATGCCGCAGCGGAAGCAGTTCCCGAAGACACGCTGATGTACTTTGGGATGGACCTCCTTCAACTCAGAACCACAGAAATCCAGAAAGTTTTTGAAGCGATTGCCGAGAATAATCCGGGGGTAACTTTTTCCAGTCCTGATGAAGCCCTGGGCGACCTCGACGATGAAATGAACCGTGAGCTATCCTTTAACTTCACGGAGGATATCCTGCCGTGGGTCGGTCAGTATGCCGGCATCGGGATCACCGATCTGCAGCTGGATGAATTCGGCAACGTCCAGTCGGCTGATCTCATCTTCGCAGCTGCCGTGCGCGATCGCGGAGCTGCCGAAGTATTCGCCGGCAAATTTCGGGAACAGCTCGAATCGGACCGTGATCTCGCCATGACCGCGACCGAATATGAGGGGGCGACGATATTTGAAATCGATGGTCAGGACGGGATCGCCTTTGCGCTCTATAAGAGCCTTTTCCTCGTCGGCAGGTCCGGTGAGTCGATCCGGAGCGCGATCGATGCAAAAAACAATGTCTCGTTCATGGATACCAGAGCTTTTAAAGACCTCTCGGACCAGCTTCCGGCAGGCCGGATCATGTCCGGCTTCCTGACCGAGGCGATGTTCGAAGAATTCATGACCGAACTCCAGGGCAGTGCGAGCCCGTTGCCGAATTTCTCGAATGCCCTTCAATACCGTGCGGCGGGTTTTGCCCTTTCGTTTACGAGCGCGGGCATCCAGGTGGATGTCGCCATGCAGTTTGATACCGAAACAATCGACGAATTTCAGCAAGAATTAATAGAAGCGCACGCGGCAGGTTATCGTTTAGATGGTCGGCTGCCTGCGGAAACGCTGATGTTCTTCAGTGGGGTCCGTCCGGACCTCAGCTGGAAGCTTTTCCGTCAAAATCTGGAACGCATGAACATGGAAACGGACCTCGAAGAGGCGATGGCATCCTTTGAAGACGGGTTTGGTTTCAACCCTGATGTCGACCTGTTCCCAAACCTGGATGGGGAATACATTTTGGCGCTCATGCCGAGTAATGATGGTCTGCTGGCTTCCGAGGGCGTCGACCTTGGGCTGACCCTGCTGTTAGAAACCAGCAATCCCGCTGGTTTACAACCTGTTATGGATGCCCTGGCAGTGCTTATCGAACGGGAATTCGGAGTCAGGCCGCGTCCTGTGGACATCGACGGAAAAGTGCTGCAAGAAGTCTCCGTGCCTTTCCTGGGGGATGTTCTCAGTTACGGTATCGTCGATGACCTGGTCCTTTTATCGACGTCCACGAAACTGACCGGGGAAATCCTCGCTGGCGAAAGTTCCCTCGCAAACCATCCGGATTACGTGGCCGTCTGGGAGGCATTTCTGCCCGGAATAAAACCCGTCGTGTACCTGGATATGAGCAGCCTCATGGGTACGATTCGAGAAGGCATGTCGGTTGAGGAGCAGAGAAACTTCGACCTGGATTTCGGAAACGCCGTTGCCTGGATCGATAGGATCGCGATGGCAAACCGGTACAGCATTGGAGGGACCCAACATTCCACTTTGATTGTTTTCGTTGCAGGGATGGGAGAGGAATAGATGTTTGTTTTTTTTAATATTCATTGCACCATTATTGAAAAAATCTACAGGAGATTATATGCAAGATCGAACGTACTTGATTCTGGGGGGCGGCGGGATGATTGGATTCCAGGTCGCCCGCCGTATCTGTGATAACCTCAACCCGGAAACCGTAATCGTTGCTTCCCTGTTTCAACAGGAAGTACGCGAAGCGGTTACGGCATTGAATAAAGAATTTCCGGAGGTCCACGTAGTCGGATTTTGGGGGGACGTCTTCGTGCGCAGTGAATTTAACAGCGATGACCGCCAGCAGCGCCTCCGCCGTTCCGACCTGATCCAGGACCCCCTGCACCGCGCCAAGCTCTATGACGACCTGTTCGGCGATGCGGACGAGGCGTATGAACGGTCCCAACTCGTCCGGTTAATCAAGCAGTACAAACCGGACGTCATCGTCGACGGAATCAATACGGCAACGGCCATAAGCTACCAGGATATCTACACGGCTTCAAAGATCGCGCGTCGAGATCTCGATGTTTTCCTCAAAGACGGTGTGGAGGACTCAGGGCCGATGGCTGCAGCGGTCGAGACACTCCTCATTTCACAATATATCCCCCAGCTCATCCGCCACGTGATTTTCATCAACCGGGCCATGCGTGAGGTCGGCACACGCCTTTACCTGAAGGTTGGTACGACGGGCACAGGCGGAATGGGTCTTAACATCCCATACACCCATGGTGAAGATAAGCCCAGCGCCACATTGATGTCGAAAACGGCTGTGGCATTTGCCCACACCGGACTGCTTTTCCTGCTCGCGCGTACGGTCGGCGGGCCGATCATGAAGGAATTGAAACCAGCCGCGCTGGTCGGCTGGGTGGATACAACCTTCCGGGCTATAAAACGACGCGGCCGGTCTGCATACCAGTTCGAGAGCCAGCAAGATACGCTTTCCGGCTCCCTCCAGCTCCGTAAACCGGAATCCGGCTTTGTAAAGCTCGATAAACTCAAACTTGTTGTTGCGGATACGGGTGAAAACGGCGTCTTTGCGAAAGGTGAGTTCGAAGCGATCACCTCACTGCGGCAGATGGAACTGATAACGCCGGAGGAAATTGCACGTGCGGTCGAGCTCGAGATCAAGGGAATTAACACCGGGAAGGACGTGATTCCGGCGATCGACAGTGCGATTATGGGTCCAACTTATCGCGGTGGGTACCTGCGCAGCGAGGCGATCGACGATTTGAACCGGCTCGAAGAAGAAACCGGGGTCCCGTCGGTGGCGCTCGGAGAACTCGGCCCACCGGAGTTATCGAAACTGCTCTGGGAAGCATACCTGCTCAAGCAGGTTTACGGAACGGTCGCTGCCGTGATTGAAAAAACTCCGGAAGAGGTGGCCAAAAACCGCAACCGGCCTGACCCGACTCGAAAGCCGGAAGAAATTTCCGCCGCGCTCCTGTGCTACATCGAAGAAAATCCGATCGTCCACAATACGATCACGTCGACCGGATTGGCTGTGCTGTTGCCTGACGGTATTACCCTGATGCGCGGCCCATTTTTGCGGATTCCGGAAGTGGCCGATAAAATCGAAGTTGCAATCTGCCCCGGAGATATCGAGCAGTGGGCCCGCAAGGGCTGGGTGGACCTGCGCCCGGCGAATATGGCGGTCTGGAGGGAGCGGTTTGACCAGATGGCGCGCGCAAGGCAGCGTGCGCGCGGGAAAGGTTCCGCTGCCGTGGACCGTGAGGCTTATTTGTTCAATAAAATTTTCATCGGTGAAGTAGTAGGATGGGTATTTAATAACGAAATGGGCGGTTACCGGATCAAGTAACACCGGTTTCGTTGAAAAGGAAAACTATGCCAAAACTTGACTTAATTGGAATCGCCGTGAAAGATATGGCCGCCGCGCTGGCTTTCTACCGGCTGATGGGCCTGGACATCCCACCAGAAGCGGACAGTGAAGGCCATGTCGAAGTTGTGCTTGAAGGTGGCCTCAGGCTTGCCTGGGATACGCTGGAGGTCATTTTGAGCTTCTCAGATGACTGGGTGGAACCGGCGGGCCATCGGATGGGCCTGGCATTCCTGTGTGACAGCCCAGCGGACGTCGACAGACGGTATCAGGATGTAATTGCCGCCGGGTACAAAAGCGTCAAGGCGCCCTGGGACGCATTCTGGGGACAGCGGTATGCACAGGTCGCCGACCCCGATGGGA
>JBFGQG010000146.1:0-7903 GCA_041564295.1 Anaerolineales bacterium
CTCTCTTGGCGGATTTGCGCTGTCTCAATTTGGGAATAAGAGCCGGGAATTCATTGTGAATCTCAGTGTCGGCATGCTCTTAATCCCGGGGGCAGCGGTCTGGCTGCTTCGTTTCCAACTGCTATTGTGGATAGGTTTGCTCGACTCGCTGTGGGCATTGATTCTGCCGGCATTTACTGCCAGCAGCCCACTGTTCGTGCTTCTTTTCTACTGGAACTATCGCCGGATACCGGATGAAGTCGTCGATTCGGCCAGGTTGGACGGCGCAAACGCGTGGACAGTCTGGTCGCAGTTCGCCATACCGTTATCAACACCGACCATCATCGGGGTTAGCGTGCTGGCCTTTTCACTATATTGGAGCGACTTCGTCAGTCCGGTGCTGTATCTCTATAATCCCGGTGCATACACATTGCCGATCGGACTGCAGCTGATAAACCAGGTCGGATCGACCATATGGCCGATTTTGATGGCTGGAGCGATTTATATGACTGCCCCGGTGCTGCTGTTCTTCATAATTTTTCAGAAATACTTTCTCTCTGATCTTTCGCTGTCCAGCTTGTTCGATTCGAATTAAATACCTGATGTGTGGGTATTGAGTCTGCGATCGGATAAATTGGAAAACGGTGGGCTTTCACCGCTGCGTGGTCGGGTTGAAGCAGGGATCGTAATCATTCCCAATTACAAGACGAAAAGCCACTTCCGGATTTGTCTGAGGGTCGTTGATCAGGCGGTCCTTCGACAGCCCGAGTAATTTCAAAAGAGTCGCGCTTATTAGCTGAGATTGCCCTGGGGTGTAATCATAAAGAACAGTCTTGCGCGCGTGGTTAACGACGGGTGGAGATATCAAAGTTTCATAACCCGCATAGTGGAGCCTTTCAGCTGCGAGGTATTCCCAGTCCTTTTGATCAGACCAATTCCAGATGCTCACGATTGGGCTGTTCAATTCCTCTTCTTCGAACGGTGCAACCGCTTCCAGGAGCATCGCATAAATTTTTTCCCTATCCGGCAGGAGTACACTCGCGCCTCCGGTAGTCCTCCAGCCCCAGGTCAGGTCGTCGCCGATATAGAAGCTCCTGATTTTTGCCTGGTTAAGGTCCAGACCCATAGGGACCAGGCTGAGAATTGTTTGTAGTTCCACATCGGTCGTAACCGTTTCTTTAAAGTCTTCATAAAGTTGTGGCGCTTTTGGAATCAGGTTGTTCTCAAGCGCTGTATTGAAGAGCGCGCGAATGACTTCTTGCTGCCGCCTACCTCTGTCAAAGTCGTTTGAACGGGCGCGAGCCCGCGCGTACCAGAGCGCTGTTTCACCATCCATATGGACCATGCCAGGGCCAATTGTAATCAGCTCCCAATTGCTCTCGTATTCGATGGAGACGTTCGGGTCGATGACCGCCCATTCTTTGAAGGGGCATACCAGTGGGACATTGATCCCGCCCGCCGTATCGATTATTTTCCGGAATCCATTGAAGTCAACAAGAGCGACGTGGTCGATGCGTAAGCCGAGGTTGTACCGGATCGTATCCTTAATTAAGGCGTTACCGCCGCCCGGATATCCGGTGGTCTTTCCATGGAGATACGCCGTATTAATCCTGTTCATCGTCCAACCGGGAATGTATACATACAAATCGCGAGGGATCGATATCAATGTAACGGACTTTTCTGCGCGATCGACCATAGCGACCATGACGACATCCGTCCGGAAGGAAGCGCCGCCGCGAGAATCGGACCCAAGCAGCAAGAAATTAATATGCTGCGGCGGGCTGAGCATAGGCATTGGGGCTGGGATTCCATAAACATCGATCGATGGTGGGGCAAAGGTCGGCTGGAGCCAAGGCGTGGCTGTCGGTGTCGGCGACGGCAGTGGGGTCGGAAGAGGGGTGGAGGTTGGTGGGGGTGTCCCGGTAACCGGAAGTGGTAAAAACGGGGTCGGAGTAGTGCCGTCCGGCAAAATGATGAAATATTGCTGTGCTGCGGGCATATCTGCCGGCATTTGACTTTGTTCAGGCAGGTTTACCTGGGCTATCGGAGCAGGCAGGTTGCAGCTGACGAGGAAAGCGAAGATAGCGATAGAGTAGATTGGCAGGCAGATGGACCGGAAAAACCGGCCGTTATCAAGGTGCATTGAGCGCCTGCCTCATTGTGTTTGTAATGGCATTGTAATCCGGAAGGAGGACCGCAGCGCCGCTGGATGTTGTAAACGGAGTGACGTGGCTTCTGCCGATCGTGTAAGTTGAAAGAATGGAGGAATCGGATGCAAGGTCTGCAGCAAGGCCGAGGAATGGCGATATGTCGTTGAAAGAAGCGTTCGTTGTCACATTGTTTCGAAAGAGTTCGTACAGCTCCGGCGCGCGTTGGATACCGTTCAAGGAGACCAACCGGTAGAAGATGGCGATTAAAACGGCCTGTTGGCGCTGGTTTCGCTCGAAATCGCTGCTCGAATATCTGGAGCGGACGTACCAGAGGGCGGTTTCGCCGTCCATATGGACGTTGCCGGCGGGCACAGTGTACTGACCGTAACCGTCTCTATGGTCTGTCAATCTGGTGGGGGCGAACACGTTGATCCCACCGAGGTTGTCGACTAATTGTTCGAAAGACCAGAAATTCACAAGGGCGTAGAAATCGGGGAGAAAGCCGAGGTTGTAAAGAAATGTGCTGCGCAAGGCATCAAAACCTCCCTGTGCGTGGGCCGTGTTGATGCGCTGCATCGTCCAACCAGGAATGTAGACATATAGATCTCTTGGAAAAGCCGTAATTGAAACCTTGCCAAGGTTTGGAGATAGCGTGACCAGCAGGATGGTATCCGTGCGGAACCCACTGGAATTCGGGCGCTGGTCGGATCCGAGGAGTACGAAATTTACCTGGCCGGCAGGCTGTTGTATCTGGTCTACCGGTGGTGGGATTGGGATGCTTGGCGGTACGCTGGGTCCAGGGAAGCCGCCCCAAAGCGCTGTCGGAATTGGGGAGGGTGTGGCTGCGCGCGCAGTCGGGTCCAGCGGAAGGAAGGGCGTGGGAGTCGCGTTGGGATCTGCGGGGATGATAATTCCTCTCGGGTTTGCGGCTTCTTCACCGCCCAGTAAAATGCGGGGATCAGGATTTCCGGTTAAAGTGCAGGACCAGAAAACCATACACGCGATGGATAATAGCTGCAGATATTTGTGGCGCATGAATTATTCCAGCTGCTTATTTTCACTCGCCGTTCGGTCGTGTAAGCGCAGCATCATTAAATAAGACGGATAATGATAAGTTCAAGTTCCGGTCGGCGTCGGCGTGGGAGTAGGAGGCGCCGGTGTGGAAGTTGGCGTCGCGGTAGGCGGTGGAGAGGTCGGCGTGGCCGTTGGAGGCGGTGGCGAGGTGGCTGTATTTGTTGGAGGCGGAGTTGCCGTATTCGTCGGCGTGGCGGTTGCCGGCGGCGGAGGCGTGCGAGTCGGCGTCGATGTTGCCGGTTGGGTGGCTGTGGGCGTGAACGTCTTGGTGGGGGTCAGCGTAATGGTCGGCGTTGGAGTGCGTGTAGCCACATTCGGCACCCAGAGTTTTGCGCCTGCCTGTATGTAAGTGCTTGAACCCAGACAGTTTGCAATTTGCAGAGCTTGAACACTCGTGTAGTATGCATTCGCCAGGCTGTACAGCGTGTCGCCGCGTTGGACGGTGTATAGAATCCACCCTGGAGGAGGGCCGCAGCTGACCGTCGTATTAATCGGACTCGGACCAGGTGTTGGCGAATTCACCGGCGTGTTTGTTGGCATCGGAGTGTTTGTCTCTGTAGCCGTGTTGGGCGGTAGATAAAGGGCGGTATCTGGATCTATTTCGGAGGATGAGAGGCAGTTGGCTGTGATTATCATATCCGGCGTCGTGTTGTTTTCAGCGGCGAGGCTCTCGAGCGTGTCGCCTGATTTGACGACATAAGCAACCCAGTTTGCAGGCGGCAAGCAAGGGGTTGGCTCCAGATTGGTAGACGTTTGTTCCGGTTGTGAAGTGGACTGGACAGCCTCAGGTATATCTGTTGGCACGGCTTCGGGAACAGGAATCGTGATGATGCCAGCAGGCGTCGGGGATTCAGTCGGGATATCGAAAAATAAACGATTTTCCGAAATGGAAGAAACCAGGCTGATCGCGATCAGCACCATCGCAACGAGGGCGATTGACAGCCCCCCTGCAATTTGCCTCCATGCGGACATTATTCGATGCTCCGCGTTCCGAATGAGAGAGTCGTCTCCTCCTGGGTCATCGGGAGGAGGATGCAAAAGGTCGCCCCTTCTTCGGTTCGATTCTCGACCCAGACCCGGCCGCCATGTGCCTCAATCAACGTTTTCGCGATCGATAGTCCCGAACTGGATACGCCAAGGCCTTTAATCAGTTCGTCGCGTGATTTAAAGCGGCGTTCGAAAACCTTTGTCAGGTCATCCGGGTGAATACCTCCGCCAGAATCACTCACAAGGATCTGAATATACTGCCGGTCTTCTTCTTCGGGGCCGAACTCGATCTCGATCGTGATTTTGCCGTGCAATGGTGAAGCAGCAGCGGCATTGTGCAGGAGGTGAATCAAAGTCAGGCGGATCGCCTCCCGGTCCCCTTCGATTATCGGAAGGTTTTCGGGAAGATTGACCAGCAAAGAGATCGTTTTTTCCCGCATCTGGACAGTGCTGGATGCGATAGCTGAATCAACGACGCTTGTGAGGTCGACCTGGCCAATTTTTAATTTGAGTTTTCCGGATTCCGAGGCGGCTATGTGAATCAGATCTTCCACCATCGCGCTCATCCGGTTTGTAGATGCTTTTACACGTTCGAGAAATTTCCTCTGCAAGGTACCAAGAAGCCCGACAGATTCCGTGAGTAGAAAATCGGAATAGCCGAGAATGGAGGACATCGGCTGGCGCATTTCCTCTGCCAGCATGATGATCATCTCCCACTGCCGGGTCGTATTGGAGTTCGACTCTGAGAGGTTGCTGAGCTCGAGAATTTTTATTTCCGCTTCACCAACGATGTTTTGGAGCCTGGCTATTTCGCGCAGCGCTTCTGTAAATTCGATTTCTGAATAAGATTTTGTAGAATCGTCGGATTGGCCGTTCGGAGAAATCGCAGCGGCCGAACGCTGCTCGGACAGTTGCTCGAGCTCTTTCCTGAGCCGTTCATTTTCCTCATGGAGCTGTTCAACCAGAAGCAGGCTTTCTTTATGAGCGGTCTTATAATTTTCCGTCTTTGCTTTTAGGTCGTCGTGGCCTGATTCTAATTCGTGAACGGCAAGCTGCAGCTGTATGTTCTCCGCCTGAAGATGTTGGATCGTCTGGTTCCAGCTTTCGTCAGCAAGCTCGCCGAGAATCCGATCGTTATTTTCGCGTAGTTCTTCGATTTCGGACTCTAGCTCCTGTTGGCGAAATGCAGCTTCTTCGAGAGCCCTCAGCAGCTCAGTGTTCTCCAGGGGCGTTTCCAATCCTTCCGCCTGACCGTATTTTTCCGTAAATGATGCTGTATCAGCCTCAACCCTCCTGGCGGCAGCTCCGGCTTCTGTCATTTTCGCGCGTAAGGTCTCGATTTCGCGCTCCATTCCGGCCATATTCTGGCTTTGTTCCAATAAATGACCGACCCTTTCGGCGGCTAAAGAGAGATAAGTTTGATCATCCTGGGTCCAGGTCCTGGACGAGTAAGGCGTCAGGAGGATGAGGGCACCGACACCAAGGTTGCTTGCTGTGCGAATTGGAGCGACCAGTAAGTGTCCTGATTTCGGCAGGTGGAGTGCACTACTTAAGAACTTCAGATCGGATGATGCGCTGCTGGCTGGAAGGCGGAGCGGTGCGTGTTTCTGGATGGCGGATGCGATCATCGGCAGGTGCTTGGAAGCGATCTGAGCTCCCATGATTTCCTGCTCCAGAACTTGATCGTACCCGCAGTAAATGATGATTTCGTCTTGCTGTGTCGGTCGGGAGACCATCAGACAGATATCCGCGACCATCGCGAACGAAACGGTTTCGGTTACACCCCGACTGATTTTCAACATGTCAGTTTCGGTAGCCAGCGCCAGGAAATTACCGAAAACACTGGCTGGTAAATTGACTCGTTTCCTTTCGGGTGAGCGGCGAGCAATCAGGCGTGGCTCGGGTTCGACGATCCGTTCAATATCAATTCGTTGGGGAAGTGTCAGCAGTACCGGGAAACTTGCAATTGCTGCAAGCCGGATCAGGCTCAGTGCCGCGCCGGAATCGCTGGTAAAGATAAAGGTCCCGATCTCAGCGGTTAAAAGCAGAAACAGCATCGAAAAGCCATAGCCCCATAGATCGGGCTTTTTAACGAGGAGAAGGAGGATGCCGGATAATAAGACCAGGATTGAAAAACCGCTCCAGGCCAGAGACACCCAGGCGGCCAGAGCGCTTTGCTGCAACAGTAAACCGACGGTCAAAAAGGTGAGGGTTATTGAAAAAATTGTGAGGAGCGCAGTGCCTAAATCTGAAGTATTAGACCTGTCCGGAAAGGCCCAGAGCCAAACGATAATGATCCAGGTTGCTGTGGTCAGGCCGCGTTCAACCCAATCCAAGGTTATAGGATTGACTGTGCCGGATGATATGGCCAGTGCAGTAGCGGTTAGCCCGAACCGGAGGATGAGTAAAGCGTACAGACCTCTAAGTAGCCGGTTCGCCAGATTTGCGTTTGTTTCCCTTTTCCTGCCTAAAACAACGATGATCCCGCCAAAAACTACCAATAGGACCGTCAGCTGGTGAAAGAATATGCCGGATTGGGTATTAAGAAGCGTAATAAGCTCTCCCATAGCAAAAAAATTATAGCACGCAGCCACGATAGAGGTATTGGAAACTCACTCGAATTTTTAAGTTTAAAATCGTGCGACAAGTGCAAATAATTTGCACAAGATTTGCAATTATTTGTCAAATTTATGGGATATAATTACTAGTGCATTTATTTTTGATCATTTAAATTTTATTTCCCTCTCATAATTCCTGTAATTTCTGAAATGGAGGTGTTCATTATGGTAGGATCTGGCGAAAACGGCCAGGGGCTGCTCGAATATGCAATTATCATTATGTTAATCGCAATGGTTGTTATGCTTGTTCTTGTATTTATGGGTCCTTCGGTCGGCAATATGTTCAGTAATGTTGTAAATAATTTTTAGACATAAGGCGATTTTAAATAAATGAAAAAAAGCTCGATTATTCGAGCTTTTTTTCATTAAATACGCGTGCATTACTTACTCCTGACTACTTCCACTCCGACTGAATCTGCAAAACGGACTGCGCCGGGTTTCTCCACTCGCACTCGAACCCGCAATGCGCATTCCTCTTCGAGTGCAGCTAAGGCGACCGCATGAGCGAGAGATTCCACGGTTAATTTGCCTGACGTTTCCGCGATGGAAAGCGCTTTCTTCGCAACCGTCCTGTAGTTTACAGAATAGTTAATATCGTCGGTTTCGCCGGCTTTGTGCAGTTCTGCATCGATCTCAATATTTATCAGGATTTCCTGCGGTTTTTCTCTTTCCCAGTCATTCATCCCGATGATCCCACGCGCTTTCAAATTCTTGATGATGATTTTGTCCATTACTTTTTCCTTTTATCGAACCAAACTATTTTCTTAAAATCTCTTTTTACTAGCTGATCAGTTCGAGCGCCTCTTCTTCAATAATCAATTCCGGGAACCGCTCTTCAATCCAATTGACCGCGGTTTGCAGACACCGTTCGGCATGGCGTGGATCGTTACTGAGGGTTACCAGCCCAATTTCGGCTGTTTGCCAGACGTCCTGATGATCGATCTCCGCCGCAGCGATGTTGAATTCCCTACGTATCCGTTCAAGCATAGGTTTCAGCCGGCGTCGCTTTTCTTTGAGAGATCGACAACCGGGCAGATAAAATTTCAGGCGAATATAACCGATACTCATATCATCTCCTGAATCGACATGCACGGC
>JBFGQG010000147.1:0-7886 GCA_041564295.1 Anaerolineales bacterium
AGAACGGCGAAGGCGCAGAATGAACCGGACGATTTCCAGTCAGCCACTCATTAATCCGGATCAAATTAATGGCAGCTGCAGTCGCCATATGCTGTAAGTGGGTCTTCTCTAATCCGAGGTATCGGCTGCTGCGTAATCCCAGGCTCCGCACACCCTGCGAAATAGTGCCCTCAATCCCGGCCCTTTTGCCATAGGCTTCTTTGAATGTCTCCGTTTCTTGTCGCTCACGTGCTTTGATCAAGGTTTCGTATTCTCGCTGGGGATAGATCGTCAGCGTACGGCCGCTGGTTTTGGCGCGGCTGCAGCGCTCCCGCAATTCGCAAGCCAAACAATCTTCCTTTGCAAAAACAAAACTCAGGTTAGGTGTGCCTCGCCAGGTTTTTCTGGGTGTCACCCTCCGACTGGTTTTGCCGTTCGGGCAGGTGGCAATCCGGCGTTGCCAATCAATCTGAAATTGGGTGTGGTCGAATGCGCCTTCTTCGCGATCCTGCCAGCTCTTGCTGCTGGGTACCGGACCCAATAGATCCACACCGCGTTCTTGACTGCTGACCAGGAGATCGGTTTCAATATAGCCCTCATCCACCAGCATCACTTCTGGGAGCAACCCACGCCGCTCAAGATCATCCTGGATCTTTTTCGTCAGCTTGACATCATGCTGCGTGGAAGGAGTTGTTTCCACCTGGGTGATGAGATGGGGATGGCCCTCCTGGCAGGTTTCGGTCAGATGAACCTTGTAGCCGGTCCATTCGGTGCTGCGCTTGACACAAAAATGTGCCTGCGGGTCATCTGGTGATGAGATCATTTGACCGGCCGGTGGCTGTCCCCACTTCTTTTTCGTTCGCCAGTGGGTGCCATCTTCATCGCGATAGAACTGCTGGATCCAGACTCGCCGCAGTATTTCTACCGCCGGCAATTCTCTGATCTCGGCTGGTGTTTCAGCCAAATAGACCTGCTCAAGCAGGAAGTAGCCATCCTCTCCAATCATTTTCGCTAACGCTAAACGCTTTTTCTCCGTCTTTGGCAGGCGAGAACCGTCAAAGCGCCGACCATAACGCTTGACCCACTCCGGCTGTGAGCGGACCAGCAACCATTCCGGGGCGAGGCGAGCAATCGCATCCAGCGTCCTGCGCATGGTTTCTCCTACCAGTTCCAACAGGTTGAGCACTCGGATCGCGGCCATGACATGAGTCGAGTCGGTGCGCTGCTTTTTCTTGCCGCTCAACAGGCCGACCTCTTCGCAACGTTCCAATATTTTTTCCAGCAGTAAGTGCACGGACTGTCCCTCAATCAACCGACTGCGAAATTCGCTCAGGACGGAATAATCGAAACCCGGATTACTCAACTCAAGCCCTAACGCATATTTCCAATCGATGCGCGCCTGCACGGCCTGGGCAGCCTGCCGATCGGTCAAATTCTCAACAAACTGCATCACCGTCACCAGTGCCAGCCGAGCTGGGCTTTCCGCTGGTTGGCCCAGTCCTGGATACAGTTCCAGAAAGGCCTCATCTTCGAATATCGGCCCCAACTCGTCGCGCATCGTGAGGAAGATGTTGCCGTTTGGAAAAGCGGCTTCTGCTACGATGCGAGTCATCTCTGGAATGCCGGGATTTTGTTCGGGTTTCAACATCGAGGCTCCCTCCGTACATCGTTTTGAAGGGAGTATACTGCGGCAACCTGAACACCTCATCCGACTTCGCCAACAAAATCAGAATGTTACATCAACAAAATAACCTGTCTTTTAAGGAAAAATATACTGAGGTAATATCAACAGAACGCGTCAAGGTTCTTCACATTGCTTTACTCGTTTCAGGAATTACCACTTTTCTTTTAGGCATCCAAAACTATTTGCAGGGGGCAATGGCACTCAGTGCTTCTTTGGTTGCATTTTCAATGTTTTGCGCTGTGGGGATATATCTTAATCGGAATGGAATGTTCACTATTTCCGCATATTTTTTCATCGCAACGCTTTATCTGATTACCTCTTTCAGCCTTTATGATGGGGCTGGATTGAATGACCCGGGAGTTGCAGTATTTACGGTATTAATTTTTATTTCAGCTTTTTTATTAGGCCGATCAGGATTGTGGGCTTCATTAACGGCCTCAGTAATTACTATACTCACATTGTTTTTTGGACACCATCTTGGATGGTTCGAATTAAATATCAGTCCGACACTGAACAGAACGATCACATTAATTATTATCTATACAGGTTCTGCGGGTTTCTCGTGGGGAATTTTGAATGGATTTAGGAACGTCGTGCGCGAACTTGAAGAAAATGAGGATCGATTTGAAAAATTATTTTACGAATCACCAGTTCCAATAATGATTGGCAATACTGGACTTGAACCTCCACAGATTATTTTAGTCAATGAGGAGTTTGAAAAGGTATCCGGTTTTGACAGAACGGAATTAGAAGGGCAATCAGGATTAGAATTGGGGCTTTGGAGAAAAGAAACGAGAGATCAGGTTTCAGCCGCAGTCCTGGATAATGGAAAACTTCGAAATCACCAGATATCTTGGAAGGATAAGGTAGGTAACCTGGGAACCGCGCTCGTATTTATTGAACCTATCGAATATCAGGGAACACCAAAATGGGTTTTTTCATTTATTGATACCACAGAGCGGGAAAAATCAATCACGCAAATAAATCGCCAACTCAAGGAACTTAGTTCGATTGATTTAATATCAAAATCTGCCTTGTTGAATAATGATCTTGATGAAATCATCGAAAGCGTGACAAAAATTATCGGAAATGATTTTTTTCCTGATCATTTCGGAGTCTTATTAATCGATTTTGAAACTGGGAAATTGAGCCCACATAAATCTTATGTCGGCCTATCTGCTGAGGATCTCGATTACGAAATCCCCTTGGGAGCCGGTGTGGTCGGGTTGGTTGCCGAGTCCGGGAGGTCCTCTCGCATCGATGACACAAGCGAATTCAAAGGCTATATACCTGCTAAATCAGGTCCATTCTTGTCAGAACTGTGTGTCCCGATAATCGTTGACGAAAAAGTGATCGGCGTAATGAACGCGGAAAGAAAGGAGGCCGGCGCCTTTAAGGATGAGGATGAGCGGTTACTTAACTCAGTTTCAATTCAAACAGCTATCGCAATAAAAAAAATTCTTACATATTTGGAATTAGAAAAAGCTTCACAGGATCTTTCTTCTGCCTATGAATCAACGCTGGAAGGCTGGTCGAGAGCAATGGATCTTCGGGATCACGAAACCGAGGGTCATACCCAGCGTGTCACGAACATGACCTTGACCCTTGCTTCAGCACTTCAATACCCTGAAGAAAAAATGGATTCTCTAAGACACGGTTCGTTACTGCATGACATCGGGAAAATAGGCATTCCAGACTCCATCTTGTTAAAGCCTGGTTCGTTAGATGATGGGGAATGGGAGATCATGAAGCAACATCCAAGATTAGCTGAACATCTCCTCAAAGGGATCCCTTTTCTAAAGGATGCAATTGAGATTCCCCTATATCATCACGAACGATGGGACGGGTCTGGTTATCCTGAGGGATTGGAAAAAGACAACATTCCATATGGGGCTAGAATCTTTGCAGTCATCGATGTTTATGATGCGCTTATTCATGACAGACCATATAGACAAGCCTGGAGTAAACAAAAGACCCTGAATTTTATCTCCAAAAACACCGGTATTCTTTTTGATCCCAGCGTAACCGAAGCTTTCCATTCCATAATTTCTTAAAAACAATCCTCTTTCCTTAGCGTCGGTGTTTGGGATTATCTAAGGGATTTTGCCCTAGGTACTCGGCCATTCCAAGTAGAAGTCCCGTTCATCTATCCGGAAAGCGAAGGTTGCCTTATCGTGAAATGAAAATGACCCTTTTTTTGGAATGCATCATCCGCAAAAAGGGTCACTTTCATAGAAATTTAGTCGGGGCGAGAGGATTTGAACCTCCGACCTCACCGACCCGAACGGTGCGCGCTTCCGGGCTGCGCCACGCCCCGATCCGGCTTTTCAGCCGACGGGCATTATAGCTGAACCCGGCGGCTTTGGCAAGTTTATTTAGAATTCCAGCGCTTTATGCCGCAGCACCACGCTTTCAACGAGCCCAATTCCAAGTAGCATCGATAGCAGGCTCGATCCGCCCATACTGATAAACGGCAGCGGCAGACCCGTCACCGGAATCAGGTTCAGGTTCATGCCGACGTTTATAGCAGTGTGGAAGAAAATGAAGGTTGTTACTCCATAACAGATCAGGGCCCCGAACGTGTCCTTCGCTAGCCGGGCCGCTCGCAGACAGCGATACATGACAAATCCCAACAAAAGCAGTACAACTACGGCGCCAAAGAACCCGAATTCGTGAGACAGCGCCGAGAATATAAAGTCGGTATGGCGTACCTTAAGGAAGCGCAGCTGTACCTGGGTGCCCTGGCCGTATCCCTGCCCGAACCAGCCGCCGGAGCCGACAGTGATGAGCGCCTGGGTTACGTTATAGTTATTGCCGAATGTTTCCTCGGGATTTGGGAACAGGAAGGTGAAAACGCGCTGCTGCTGGTAATCTTCCAGGAGGGGGAAACCGATGATGACAGCCGCAATTCCAACAGCAATAAACAGGGCAAGGTGTTTCGTCTGCAGGCCGCTGGCCCACAGCAGCGAAAACCAGATGACCAAAATCACGATGGAAGTACTCAGGTCCGGCTGCAGGAAGATGCTGATCACCATAAAAATCGTCGGGAGAGAACTGCGCGCCACCCAACGCAGGTCGTGTTTTCGGTGTTGGTTGCGCGTGAAATAGTCTGCCAGCACGAGGATCATCACGATCTTTGCGAGCTCAGACGGCTGGATCAAGAAAAACCCCGTGTCGATCCAGCGCTGGGCGCCGCCCAGGGCGTCGCCTGCCACACCAACGATCGCCAATAAAACGGCCACAATCCAGTACAGCACTTTCCCAACCGGGTTCCACAGGTGGTAATCCAGGGATGCCGTAAGGATGACGACAAAAAAGCCGACCGAGGCAAAAATGATGTGGCGCGGAAACAGCTCCAGCAGTTCCTCATTGCCGGCAATCGCGGATCGGATCATCCCCAATCCGAAGATGACGAGGATGGCGACGGCTCCCAGGAGCCAGAAGTCGAAATGTCTCCAGGTTTCTCGCTGCATAAAAACACTCTCAAGGCGTAGCTGCCTTCCTTAAATTATAGTGATTTTGGATGAGCGCAGGTTAAGTAGATTCGAAAAAAAATCCGGAGAACACGCCTGTGCTTTCCGGAGTCATTTACAGGTTTTTTTGCTCTCAGGGCAGAGTCAACGCCCCCGGCGCGCGCGCAGCGGAATATCTGCGATCAAACGATGCTGGCGGCCGTCTTTTTCCATTTCGAGGCGAACGCCGGTAGGATCGATATCGACGTGCCTGGAAATGACTTCAACGATCTCATCTCTCAGGTTTTCGAGGACACCGGGTGAGAGGTTCGCTCGGTCGTGGATCAGTACGAGTTGGAGGCGTTCTTTCGCCGAGTTGGCGCTTGATTTTCTACCAAGAATTCGATCGAGAAAGCCGGACATCGTTTATCCTCCTCTCCCGAAAACGTTCGATAGACGGCCAAAGAAGCCGTCTTTGCGCTCAAGGTCCATGAGCGGAACATTTTCACCCTGCAGCCTGCGGGCGATATTGCGGAACGCCAATCCTGCCCGGTTCCTATCGTCCAGGGCAACCGGCGTTCCCCGGTTACCTGCGATGACCACTTCTTCATCTTCCGGCACGATGCCGATCAGTTCGATGGCCAGAAGTTCAACGACGTCCTCGGGAGACATCATATCGCCGCGTTTGACCATTGCGAGGTTCAGGCGATTGAGAAGGAGCTTTGCCGGCCCCTTTTCTTCGGCCTCAACCATGCCGATGATTCGATCTGCATCTCTCACGGCAGAAATCTCTGGGTTGGTCACGATGAGAACCTGGTCGGCGGGGGCGATAGCGTTTTTGAATCCGCGCTCGATGCCGGCGGGAGAGTCGATCAGGATGAAATCGTGTTCAGGACGCAGTTCCGCACACAACCGGATCATATCGCTGGGTGAAACCGCGCTCTTATCGCGCGTTTGCGCTGCAGGGATCAGGAACAAGTTTGCGAAACGCTTATCACGGATCATGGCCTGCCGGAGGCGTGCACGACCTTCGACAGCGTCAACCAGGTCGTAGACGATACGGTTCTCCAGCCCAAGGATCAAATCGAGGTTTCGCAGACCGATGTCTGCATCGATGCAGACGACCTTCAGTCCCATCGAGGCCAGGGCGGACGCCAGGTTGGCTGTTGCCGTTGTTTTCCCGACCCCTCCTTTACCAGATGTAATCGTTACGACTTTTGCAGTCATTGATGTTTCTACCTCGGTCCGTTCAGTTTGTGTTCCTGGAAACAAAAGCCTCTGGAGTTTATTTCACGTTCCACGGATCGGCCACGACCTTCCCGTCTACAAGCCGGGCAATTTCAGGTCGCGATTCACCGATTTGCTCAGGCGGAATGGCGATCTGGCCGGCGATCCGCAGTTGAGTGGGTGTCAGAGAGAGGGCGCAGATCCAGGCGTCAGTGTCGCCTTCCGCACCGGCATGGACCGTTCCGCGCAGCCGTCCCCAGATGATGATACTTCCGCCTGCCACGATTTCCGATCCCGGGTTTACATCTCCGATCACGGTAACGTGTCCTGGAAATTCAATCCGCATTCCCGACCGCAGCGTCCGCCGGATGAATAAACCTTCTTCTCCGGGATTAACAGGCTTTGATGGTCGCGAGACGACGCGATCCGCGGGGTTAAAAATACGAGTACCCAGGCCCAATGCCTGTGCGCTGGTTTCAGTGATGGGTGATTTGCTCAACACCGCGAACATAGAAATGCCCATATCTGACAACAAATCGCGTAATTTTCCAAGCTCAGCAGCATTCAATTGGTGATCTCCCACATCAAGAGAGATGCGGGCCCCCTGTATAAAACTGGCACGTTCGGCCATCTTGGCAAGCAGCGCGGACTTTGCCTCGTTCCAATCCCCTTCATCAACCTCTACGAGCAAACCTTCGCGGATGCCTTTGATGTTTACCTTCGCCGCCATTGGGAGGATTATAGCATTAACAGGCTATACGTGTGTTTTATATGGGCGTTAGAAACGTGCGACGAGCGGCAGTCGGCACCCTTTCTTTATGTGATTCGATGGAACGATTCCTGGCTGTCCGGTGTATATATTATGACGGATGTTACACATCATTGAATCTAAATGCTTCAGTGGAGATGATTCTATGAGAATTCAACGACTTCAAGTTCGATTATTATTTACAGCCCTGGCTCTGCTTGTCGCAGCATGCAATGCACAGGGTAACCCGGTAGTTGCCGAGGCGGCCGGAAAGACCTCTCAAGAGAGTGCTTCGGAGAACAAAGGGTTTACGGAATGCCCGGTAACGCAACCTGCTGAGCCTTCTTTCATCCCTCCCGAACCATGGCCTTCCAAACCCCCGGGAGAAACGCAGTTTTGGTTCGGCGACAGCGGTCTCTGGACGGCTCTGCCAATACATGGGAGCTGGCGTCAGCTTGCGTATGGCGAGAAATTCTGGTGGTGGAGCGAGGAATTCGATGTCTCCGAGGATCCTACGCCAGACCTGGCAGTTTCAGCCAGGCGCCTCGACGGAGATGCGCCTGCTTTTCAAGAGTCAGAAGCAACGAACGGCTACCATGAAAGCTTCAATTGGGCGATGTTAATGGGTGTAACGCTGCCGTCGCCAGGCTGTTGGGAGTTTACAGGTCATTATAAAGACCATACACTGGTTTTCGTTCTCTGGGTACCTTCAGAGTAACCCCGCTTATTTCAGGCTGTGCTTTACCTTTCCACGTCGCACGCCGTAAGTCCCTACGGCCATCGCACCGAATCCACC
>JBFGQG010000148.1:0-7868 GCA_041564295.1 Anaerolineales bacterium
GCTTAAAACTTGCCAGGTTTGCATGTGGATCGCTTCTATCATCTTCCGTAGCTTACAGCTATCTGCCGGGGCAGCGGGATGCTTAAAACTTGCCAGGTTTGTAATGCGGATCGCTTCTATCTTCTTCCGTAGCTTACAGCTATCTGCCGGGGCAGCGGAACGCGTAAAACTTGCCAGGTTTGCATGTGGATCGCTTCTATCTTCTTCCGTTGCAGACAGCCATCTGCCGGTTTTCCAAACCACTACTTATTAATCACGACCTGCGTCGGGTACGGCATATCAATCCCGGCTGCGCGGAAGGCCTGTTCGAGCGCCACGTACCCGTTATCCTGAGCTGTGAAATAATCGGTATGAACCGTATCGATCCAGTAACGCAGCTCAAAATCGATCGTTGTCCCGCCGAAATTATTGTAAATTACCTGCGGTGCCGGGTCTTCGAGGACGCCTGTAACAGAGCCAATAGCGCTAAGGGCTTCATTTCGGACCTGTTCGAGATCGCTTCCATAAGCAACGCCAACCGCCAGGGTCAATCGACGGCGTTCCGCCCGTGAATAGTTGATGATGGGGCTCGTAAACACGTCTGCATTGGGGATCTGGACAATGCGTCCATCCAATGTGCGCATTTCCGTTGCGCGCAGGTCCACGTCCAGTATAACGCCTCCGAAACCCTTCACTTCGATCGTATCACCGATGTCGAAGGGCTGCTCAATCAGGAGCAGCAGACCGGCGATGAAGTTCTTGCTGACATCCTGAATTGCAAAACCTACTGTAAATCCTAGGATGCCGAGGCCCGTCAGGAAGGCCGTCAGGTTGAAGCCAATCTGGTTCAACGCCATGGTCGTTCCCAGGATATAGAGCGACCAGCGTGTGACGGTCTCAAGCACTTTAACGAGTTCCTGGTCAACTTCCCGCTTTTTCAACCAGCGGACGAGCAAGCGGCTGAACAGGCCAGCCAGGTAAATACGAAGAACAAAGATGATCAAAGATGCGTTCAAGTCTGGAATGAAGGCAATCGCATCCGCGATGAACTGTTCCAGTACGCCCGAAAGATCGGACAGGTTAGTATCCATAAAACCTCCTTATCGGATTTTCCGGGGAAATCCTGGGGATGTCCCCGGACCGAAATTCAACGAATAAAGCACTATAGATTTGAAATCGATAGGATCGGTAAATCAGGAACGATCGTGAAGGACAGCCGTTCGTGCGCATCCCGGAGGGCTGCTTCGACAGCCTCAGGTGTTTCCCCGCGGGCGAAAATAAAACCGAGATAACTGTCGCCCTCAGGCAATTGGACGACCTTCTGGTGCAGCGGCGCTGTGATCTCGATCTCCTCCACAAGAGGCACTGCTTCGGCAGCTTCAAGTCCCTGTACCCCCCTCAGAATCCCGCCTTCCGGAATCGGTATCATCATCACGCCGCCGGCGCCGGCCTCTCTTTCCGGAGAGAATTCCATCCCGAACGCCTGGCGAAGGATCACCTCCTCGAGCGAGGCCTTTCCTGTGAAGCGCAATGTCTTCGCACAGCTTCCGCCTATCGACCTTGCAGCAACCTCGACCATGACCGGCCTCTTTCCCGCCGGGAGGCGCAGTTCAGCGTGGACAGGGCCATGACGCAGGCCCAGGGCTGAAGCTGCTTCCGATACCACTTCAGCGATCTCTTTTTGGCGAGATACATGCAGCCGGGAAGGTGTGACGTAGATCGTTTCTTCAAAATAGGGGCCATCCAGCGGGTCCGGTTTGTCGAACAGCGCCAGAACATGGAGTTTTCCCTCGACCATGAGCCCCTCCAACGCGACTTCCGGTCCGGGGATATATTCTTCGACGAGAAATTCGTCGCAGTGTGTCGAAATCAGCAGATTTCGCAGCTTCTCATAGCGCTGGATGAATTCCCCTGCATTATCGGCGCGCATCACACCGCGGCTGCCAGACATTGTCGTCGGCTTGAGTACACAGGGATAGGCCTGGACAGCAGCAATGCCGTCCGGGTCATCTGAAAGTGTATATCGCTTGAAAGCGGGAGACGGCACTCCGGCCCGGGCAAAATGTTCACGCATTACCGCTTTGCTGCGTGCGGCTAGCGCTGAAGAAGGGTCGTTGTAAGGCAGCCCCAGCAGTTGGGACGCGGCAGATGCAATCAAAGTGCCGGAATCGTCCAGTCCTATGACCACCCCGACGGGAGTTTTTTGGGCAAACTCGCTGATGATCTGTGCCGATCGGGATATATCCCGGTAGTCCAATGCGAGCGGCGCGGCGGTCTTGCTTATCATCGGCGGGGGGACGTCTTCTCCACGCACAACTGGAATGCCTAATTTCTGTGCGGCCTTTTCAAACGCCGTGACGCGATAAGAGAAAGCCGTGGCCAGGAGGATGAGATTCTTCAAGGTAAGATCGATCCGTAAATTTCGTTCCCGAAGGCTGTGAAAATTGTTCGCCCCGGAGAGATGGCGAAGGCCGTAATCGTTCCTTCCAATGCCGCCAAAGGACGGTATTGGCGTTGGAAGGTCAGCCGGAGACTGTAATGATAAACTGCCCCGGCGACATCGTCCAGGAGATAAATGGAAGGATCGGGAGGGGGTGAAAAACGGAGTTGTGTAAATTGCGTACCCGGGACCAATGTTGTGTTTTCTTTTCCGGGACGCGTGTCGGTATACAGCGAGGGATCTGTGCATTTTGTGGACTGGCCAGCAAAGCCGAACGTACAGGTGGTGATGTGGCCATCTGCATGGAGCAGGTAAAGGTCGTCCAGGTCGACGGCGAAGTCGATCACGTTCTCCATTTCCGGCACTTCTTCATCGAAAAACAAACGGGGTGGGTTGATAAAAGAGAACTGCTCTCCGCTGTAGATCCAGACGGCGTTCGTTTGCGGATCGAGGACGTAGAGTTGGCCGCTGTCCAAAACGAACGACCGCGGGTCGCCCCAGTTGCTCGCCGGGGGCGCAACAGCCTGGGCAACTGGTGGGCTGCCGTCGGACTTGCAGTAGAGGGCATTTCCGTTCGAGTCCATAGCGAAGATATCCGCACCGAGAACGTTGTTTTGGGGAAGGGCGGCAATATCGATCAGTTTCCCAATACTGTACGTGGTGTTTCCGAACGAACCGCACTTGAATTCCGTATCGATTTCATAGCCGCGGCCGCTCAGCCATGCACGGATTACGCTCCCGCTGATCTCGTCGAGGAGATAGAGTTCATCTCGGGTGGCCACCATCCGGATAATATTGACGTTTTCCCCTAACGCGGTCAGGAGGACCGGTTGGAAATCCAGCCGTTCGATGCCTTCCAGTGGATCGAGCGAAGCATATGCCTGTATCCGCAGGGCCTGGGATTCTTCCGTGGTTTCAAATCTTTCGGCCTCGTCCAGGTAACCGAGCACTGCCTGCCAGGAGATGCGTATCTCGTTGGGGTCCGTGCGTGTCCCGGCGAATTCGGCCACTTCCTGCGCTTTCTCGAAAGCCCGGTTGTATTGACCCTGGCGTCCACGCTGGACATAAACGACGCCGGCCACGGTTACGAGGAGGATGGGGACGGCGACAGCGATGAATGCCATTGTAGAAGGTGGAATCGTAAAGAGTTCGCTGCCGGGGAGCACCCGGGTGAGCAGAGCCCGGAGACTGTAACCGAACGTCCGCATTGCGCCTCCGAAAGCCCGTATTACAGCCAGCACAGCCTGACCGCCTTCCCGGTTCCGCCTGCGGCGAGGAGGTAAAGCCGGTTCAACTGTTTTGGAGGACTGGATAGGCGTTGAAAGAGAGGAAGTTGCTGAAGAGTCGATCGGCGTATGCCCTCCCGGAACCGGCTCGCGCCCTTCAGCTGCGGCTTTAACGGGGACCTGCGGCGGCTCACTGCCGCGTGTTGCCGGTGCTGCTCGTCCGGGCGCAGGGGCTGCAGCCGGTGGTGGCTGGCTGCCTAATTCGTCTCGTTTTAATATTTTGAAAGCCCCCTTCCCTTCATGCACCTGGATGAGCACCGCACGCAGGTCTGATCCGGCAGCATTCATCAGAACACGATGGATTGTCCCGAGTGGACGTCCGTACGCTTTCTGCAGCGACTCTGCTTTCCAGGCCATTGGGGGGTTGGTACTCAGGATGATCAGATCGCCGGAATCGAGTGGAGCATGGTTGAGATGGATATTCAACGAGCGGCTGACGCCCAGACCGCGCCCGGCAAGGTATGGATCGTGCAGGTCCTGGGCAGTTACTGCATGCACCGTAAACACGTGGTTCGGCCCGCTCTGCGCCGTGTAAATTTGGCCGTTGTGGAAAACGATTCCGGTAAAGGATCCGGTCGCCTGTAGATTTCGGGAAGCGCCTTCGCGATTGCGGTCGAGAAGAAATTCGTTCAGGTTTTCGCCGACCGTTCGCAGCGCGGCCGTCACAGACCCGCTGGATTCGAAGAACGCCTGTGCATGGGCCTCAAGGACCTGCGCCTGGTCCTCAGCGGTGAGGGTAGCCGTGCCGTTAAGTGCGAGGTGAAGAACGAGTATATCGCCCTTTCGGCTCCTCGAAGCCCGCCGGGTGATGCTTGCGTCGGCGACGAAGAGCCCAGGGAGATCGGACAGGTCCTGGCCTTCGTGCCTGTGGAGGGGGAGAATGTGTAGATCGAGATCCATTCGGGGGTAGTAGAGTTGGTCGTTGGTTTGCCTGTTGATTAATTTCTCAACAAAGGATAATTGCTAAAAAGGCTCTTCATACATTTCAGACGGAAGAGAGCCTTAATTGCTGTTTTTTGGCTGCCTGAATAGTTCTAAAGTCCTAGAGCAGTATAACATCCTCACGCGGAAGGTGGCGAGAAAAATCGAACGAATCAGCAAGTCAGTTTCTTTGACCACACCGGCACGCTGACTCGCCGATTCATTATATACTTCCTTTATTATGCCAACGAAAAAGGAGCTTATGATGCCGCTTGACTTGTCCGTTGTCCGGTCCAGGTTCCCGGGCCTGATGCGAGACGCCGTTTTTCTCGATAATCCGGCCGGGACCCAGGTTGCGCAGCATGTTTTGGACCGTGTGCAGCGTTACTTAATTGATACGAACGCAAACCAGGGAGGTCAATTTTTAACGAGCCGTCTGTCGGACTCGCTGCTTCACGAAGCGCGTGCAGCCTGCGCTGACCTTTATCATGCCGCCCGGCCGGAGGAAATCGTCTTCGGGGCGAATATGACAAGCCTGACCTTTCACTTCTCCCGTTCTCTGGCAAAACTGCTGTCGCCGGGAGATACGATCGTAGTCACAAAATTGGACCATGACGCCAATATATCCCCCTGGATGCAGATCTCCCAGGAGCGTGGGGCGAAACTTGAGTGGGTCGATTTCGACGTGGAAGATGGAACACTCCGGCTTGAGTCTCTTGAAAAAGCGCTCGAATCCAGGCCGAAAATCGTGGCAGTGGGTTATGCGTCTAATGCGTTGGGCACCATCAACCCGGTCAGGACGATCACGTCTATGGCTAAATCTACCGGGGCGCTGGTCTACGTTGATGCAGTCCAGTATGCACCGCATGGAGTGATCGACGTGCGAGACCTCGGCTGTGATTTCCTGGTCTCGTCGGCCTATAAATTTTTTTCCACGCATGTTGGTATTCTTTACGGCCGGTTCAGCTTGCTGGAGGAACTGGCCGCCCATAAGGTGCGCCCGGCATCATCCAGACCACCCGGGAAGTGGGAAACCGGCACGCCTAACTTTGAAGGCATTGCCGGCGTATTGGGGGCATTGGAATATTTCGAATGGATCGGCGACACTTTCGGAAAAGGCGGAATGAACCGAAGAGAACGCCTCGTTGAAGCAATGGGCCTGCTCCGAGACTACGAAACAGGTCTCAGCCGTCATTTGCTCGAAACGCTCGGCGACATCCCGGGCGTGCAGGTATATGGTTTGACCGACCTGAACCGGCTGGATGAGCGTGTGCCGACAGTCTCATTTACGAAGTCAGGAAAAAGTCCATCCGAGATCGCTACGGCTCTGGGGGAAAACGGTGTATATGTCTGGGATGGGAATTACTATGCACTTTCGGTCACCGAGCGGCTTGGCCTGGAGAATTCAGGCGGCATGGTACGTGTCGGGCCGGTGCACTACAACACGATGGAAGAGATCGACAGATTCGGAGAACTCTTGCGTGAAATTTGAGCTGGACGATGTTAAACAAGAAGCGAGACTTTACAGTAAAGTCTCGCTTCTTGTTTAAACTGATTTCAGGCTGTGATGGATTACCACCCCATTCGCCGAAAACGCTCCTCTTTCCAGACGTCAGCTTCGTTGTGATAGCCGGCCTGCTCCCAAAAACCAGGGCGGTCTGCGCTGACGAATTCAAGGCCGCGGATCCATTTAGCTCCTTTCCAGAAGTAAGGGTCTTTGAGTTCGCTGCGGCCGGGTATTGCACCGATGACGCCTCTCAGCGGGTAGCCGTGATCGGGTGTGAGGGGCTTGCCATCGAAGTGGGTGGCGAGAAGAAAATTCTTCTGCAGGATTACGTCAACCGGAAGATTGGTCGTGTACCCATACTCCGCGTGCTCGACGACAAATTTTGCAGATGGTTTTAGCTTGATGAAACCTTCGTCAACAAGTGTTTTGACGGAGACACCTTCCCATTCCGTATCGAATTTGCTCCAGCGGGTGACGCAGTGGATGTCTAACATGATATTGGTGCGGGGCAGTTTATTGAACTCATCCCAGGTCCACCGCATTTCCTGTTCTACTTCGCCCCAGACCCTGAAATCCCAGGTGGCCGGGTTAAACTGCGGAATAGGTCCGTAGTGAAGGACGGGGAATTTTTTCGTCAGTGACTGTCCGGGGGGAAGACGGCCTTCCATTTTGACCTTTTCTTCCTCCTCTTTTCGATTGAACAGCTTATCGATCATCGTTGAGCCTCCAAGCACAATTTCAACGCTTCTGTTGAGCGTAAAACCATTATATCGCTGATTATTTTTGAATAAGCCTTGTGGACAGTCCTAAATTTACCATAAGGTTATTACAGATTTATAAAAGGATCGGATATTGTCCGAAACCGGACCATTGGAAAAACGTATATGCTGGTAAGAAGGCGTTTTCTCTCCATGAAGAAGCGCAAGCGGAGGTTGATAATGCGTACAGCGAAGAAAAACAGGATCCCGTGGCTCCTCTGGCCATTTTGGGCCATCTGGCAGTTTATTGCGCTCGTCGTCGGGCTGACTGGTCGGTTGTTGGCCGTCGTATTGGGCATGGTATTCATGATTGTGGGCATCGTTCTTACTGTGACAGTGGTAGGTGCGCTCGTCGGTATTCCGATGCTGATAATCGGGTTTTTACTGGTATTGAAGGGGATTTTCTAGACAGGCGAATCCGGCCCCCAGCAGGTGTGTCCCTGTTGGGGGCTTTTTTTTAAGAAATTACCCCACACATGGCAAGTCTTTAAGACTTGCCATGTGTGGGGTAACAGTTCCCGTTTTGCCCGGGTAAGTCTGTCTTCTAGTCAGCCGTAAGCTGCGCAGACACGTTTTGCACAACCAACGTCAGCAATCTGCTGTCTCCACGATACTTTTTCCCTCGCGGAGGTTCAAATCCGCTGACCAAAGTAGACAGCTGACCGGAAGCAGCATCGAAGTTGCCTTTATCGACCAATTTCAATTATGCGGAGTTGAGTGATCCCTCTTCCTGCCTGGAATCCCTGCCAGACTCGCCATTTAAGGAGGGCATCAAAGAAAATCCGGATACGGCAATCTTAGCGACTGTAAAATCAACCGCCTGCGTTAAGTCCATTGACCTGTTCGAATTAGAGCATCAGGCATGGCAACGGCTATTGTTTCCTTAACCTGCCCTGTCTTTTCCTCTTATTCTTTCCATATGTGGAAAGAATCTTTCTTTAGTCGTCTTAGTAGGGGCTGTGGATATGTGGATAAGC
>JBFGQG010000149.1:0-7736 GCA_041564295.1 Anaerolineales bacterium
GACAGAATCCGGATGGAATTGAAGGATATCTGCGGTTCACGCTTGATCCACTCTTTCATAGCTTCATCTTTCCAGACGATAACAGTGCTGTCTTCCACCGCCTGCGCAGTGACAGGAAAGTGAATTTCTCTCAATACGGCTATGATGCCGAACGCCTCACCAGGTCCGGGAAGGTGCATGATGACCTGATGTCCCTCCGGCGTCAACTGGCTCAGCTTGATCCGGCCAGAAAGCACCACGTAAAATGCCGACGCCGGGTCATCCTGGAAAAAGAGATACGCATCTTTTTCGAAATGCTGCTGGTATGAGTCTTGCAGTATCAGTGAAAGTTGTTCTTCCCCCAGGCCTTGGAACAATTCAATCGTCTGCAGATAGTTAATAATGGCCTGCGGATTATCGGGCATGATAATAGCTGAACCGGTCTTTCCAGGAGCTTTGCATGGTGTCTATTATTGCATGGAAGGTCAGAAAGTCAAGGTAATACCGTATCGAGAAGTCGCGCTTATGAGATATCATTGGAGTTTGCCGCGCCTTCCTCCATTTCGATATACAATTATCAGGATATTTTCGGGATGAGGAGCATCCATCATCATATTCGTTTGGAAACGGTTTTGGCAAGAACAGGCTGTTTCCAGAAAGTTCAGCTGGTCGTTATGGCACACGTTTCGCATAAATTGAAAACCGCTTTCGAGGGGGCACTTGCTGGGGGAGGGGATCCCGCAACTTCACCACTCTACGTTTTCGGCCCATTTCTCAAATTGATCGTCGTAGCCGGGGTCGCCGAAGTAACATTCGGGACATCCGTCTGGCTCGCCGTGCTCACAATCGCCGTCGTATCGGCGATGTACCGCCTGGTCATGCAGTGGGTTACGGACGGTAGCGGCGGCAGTGGATTGAGCGAAGAAGAGTTCGGCGGATGGGCAGTGAAAGTCAATGCTGCAATCACTTTCATAGAATATACGCTGACCTTCCTCGTCAGCATGGCAGCGATGGTGACATTCATAGCGGACCGTATGCCCCTTTTGAACGAAACGATCCTGGGGATCCAATACCGCACAATTGTAGCCATCATACTCAGCATATTTACCGGCTATCTGGTAAACAGGGGTCCAAAAACAGCAGCCCGCACCTTCGGGCCGGCGACTGCGGGGGTCCTGATTCTGCTATGGACCATGGTGATCTCGACGTTGCTCAAGAACGGATTGGACCTCCCTGCCTTTAACCTGCAATCATTCTCGTTAGACTATTTTCACTTCACACTCGGCGGTTATGTCCGCATCCTCGCCGTGATGACGGGCATTGAAGTGTTCGCCAACCTTGTCGCTGCCTACGAAGGGACGCCGGCGCAGCAGAGCCGGAAAGCGTTTAACAGCTTGCTGATCATTATGGGGACCACCGCTGTTACGATGATCGTCGTCGGGCCGGCAATTTTCCGGCTTTCCGATCCCTCCAACGAGCACGTGTCCGTCTTCACACAGACGATGGATGTCGTTCTGCCCTCGCCGCTGCCCTGGCTTGGAACCCTGATCGGGATCGCGGTACTGATGTCAGCTTCGGCAGCGAGTTCCCAGGGGTTGCAGAACCTGGCCCTCGGCCTCAAGGAGCGTGGCTACATCCCGCCGCTTCTCGGCCAGCAAAACGCATATGAGGTAGCGGATAAGCCCGTCTGGATCCAGGTCGCGATCGTCGCCTTTTGCTTTTTGTTTTTCGGGACATCCGAAGAGACCTACCTGGCACTTTATGCAGCCGGCGTATTCATTCTCCTCAGTATGACCGGTTGGGCCGTTGCCAAGCGGCTGCTGCGGCAGATCAATCAAAACCTGACAGCCGGCAACGTCCTTTTGCTCGCCGGAACGTCTCTTGCTGCAGTCATGACCACCCTGGCGACACTCTTGATCTTCGAAGAGCGTTTCCTGGAAGGGGCCTGGACCTATTTCCTCTTCATTCCGGTACTCTATCTCATGTTTTCTTATTTCCGGAACCGGTTCGGCGAACCCACCGCCATCCAGGATTACCTCGGCCAGCTCGATGCTGCACAGCTTGCCGGCTTTGGATTCGGCCAGGACCCGCGCCAACGGCTTGTAGATGAAAATGGTTTCCGGCTGCCGCGTAAGCTGACATGGATCCCGGAGCCCTTCGAGGAAAGCCGCTGGCGTGACCGCTATATCGATTTCAAGAAGATCGCAATCCTTCTCGATGGGTCGCCTTTTGCGGCGAAAGCGATACCGATGGGGCGGCGTATAAGCCGGGCGACCGGCGCCCAGGTGGTCCTGCTGTCCTCCGTCAAAAACCACACACAGGCCCTCCAGGAAAGCTACGACGCCACTTATGAAGCTCGCCGCCAGTATCTCGAGCAGGTGAAAGCCGACTTCGCTGCCAAGGGGATGGATGACGTCGTCTACTTCGTCCGGCCTGGTTTTATCGCAGATGCAACGGAACAAATGGTGGAGGAAATCGGAATCGATCTCGTGGTTTCTACGACGCGTGGAAAATCAGGATCGGTCCACTGGGCGCGCGGCGGCGTTTCTCGTAAGCTCGTGCGCAGGTTGAACATCCCGGTCCTCCTGGTCCAGGATGAAAAAGTAGTCGTCGGCGATGAGCCGGCCTTCAGACGCATCCTGGTCTCGCTGGATGGTTCCGGGTATGCCGACATGGTTTTGCCGTACGCCCGCGCGTTCGCGAAAACCTTTGGAGCAGAGGTGCTTCTGCTCAGCGTACCTGAAGTGCCGGAAGCCAGGAGCTATCGTGCGGCCGCAGATGCCGTGCAAACCTTGCGCGCAGAGACCGAGTTCCGGATGCAAGAATTCCTGACGGAGATTGCAAGTTTCCTTACCAAAGAAGGTGTTAATGTGCGCGCGCTAGTGACCGGGTCGCTCCCGGAACAAACGATCGTCGCAATCGGCGAGCAAGAGCAGGCCGACATGATCATGCTGACATCACGCGGCCGCGGTGGGCTCGATCTCATTTTTATGGGCAGCATTGCGCTTTCCGTGGTTGAAAACTCAACGAAACCGGTCTTCATGTTCCCGGTCAGGCATTTAGAGGAGAAAACTGTAGTTTCTTAACGTGTGTACGCTCATGCGCAGCGCGGCAACACCTGGCCGGCCCGTTCCTTGCATTCGTCCACCGGGGCCGGGTTAGCTTTTTCCGGGATCAGTGCGCCGATAAGGACGCCTGATAAGACCAGGACCGCGCCTAACAAGAAATTGGCGGTGATCACTTCTCCTGCAACACTGGACGCGACGACGATCGTCACCAGGGGGATCAATACAAATCCATACGAGGTGCCTGAGGCAGTCCAGTTGCCCAATACGAACATATAAAGCAGGAACGCTACCAGCGTTACAAAGATCACGAGGTAAATAAATGCGATCCAGGTGTTCGCCTGCAGAGGGATCGTCCAGGATTCACCGGTGATCAGCGAGACAGCGCCGAGAATGATCGCGCCGGTCGTCATCCCGATGGCATTGGTCATAATGGGTGGGTTCGGAGGGAATTTCTTGATCAAGACGCCGCCTTCAGCGATGAACGCGGCTGCGACCAGGATGCCTGCGATATGGGGCCAGGAAATATTTGCGGCCGACGAGCCGCCCACAGAAACCGCGATGCCAGCAATAGCCAGCAAAGAGCCCAGCACCCCGCGCACTGTCACCTGTTCCACACCATGAACGGCAGAGAGGAAAAGGGTCAGCAGAGGGACGGTAGCCATCAAAATCTGGTACAGGCTGGCAGGCGTGGCGACCAGGCCCCAGGCGATCAGTACGAAAGCTAAGCCCACAGTGAGGGTCCCAAATATGAGCGCGCCCAGCAGTGCCCGGCCTTTCGGGATGGACAGTTTTCGGAAATAGGCCAATCCCCAGAATGCGATTGCTGCAAGCGCAAAGCGTGAGGCCGCGGCCCAGAACGGCGGGAGTTCGGCATACGTGATCCGAATTGCAACTGAAGCGCCCCCGCCGGTGAGGATGAATAATGCGAATGCGACCAATACATTTCGAGCGGGAAGTGTCGTGCCTTGGGCAGTCTGAACAGCCATAGTTCTCCTTTTGTTTATAAGTATGGGATCATTTTTTTAAACACGAAAATTGCCCCCGAGTTCCTCTTGGGCAAGCGAATGACGCCTGGTAAAAACCTAACGCAAGTGGAGCCGGTAAATCGCAGCCGTGGCCTGGTAGTTCATCGTAGGCAAATACCCGCGCAGCCAGGTTTCCCGGTCGATTTCAAGCAGGTGAAGCGCTTCCATGTCGAAATAAGGATTGGATGTAAAGCCCATAATGACACTGAAGTCAAGGAAGCCATCGTCGGCATTTCCAGTCCTGCCGGGAACGATCAGGCAGGTGACTCCGCTGTCCCGCACGTGTTCAGCCAGCCGGCCGTCGAGGAATATTTGTTTCAACTCCGGATCGATGATCCCACCAAGATCAAAAAACGGCCGGTCGCTGAAATAACTGATTGCACCGATATCAGAAACTGCGCAAAATTCGCCGGCTGGGATATGGTCACGATAATATTCCGCAGCGCCGATCCTGACCTGCTCCATATGCACGATATTTGCTTCGTAAACGTCGTTCCAATAAACCGTATTCAGGACGGCCGTGATAATGAGCCAGGCCCAGAAGAGCGGGCGAAAGGTTTGTGCCAGCTTCATACGTGGAATGAGGTAAACGAGCGACGCCCACAAAAAAACGTGGTTGATCGCACCGTAACGGCTGGCTGTTCCTGGAATTGGTAAGAAAGCTGCGTAAAGCAAATTATTCAGGACCGCCCAGAGCAATATCATCAAAATCGGATGAGGTTGAGAAAAGTTATTGGAGAAGGTCCAGGCCTTCGCGCGAATAAACCTCTTCAAACCTGTCCAGGCCAGGGGAACGAACGCCAGGACCCATCCGCCGATCGCCCAATACGAAATAGGGTAATGAATATGGCTCAGACGTGTATTCAAAATAAAGTGAGGCCCTGGATACGACGCTCCTCCGAGCACAAACTCCAGGAGATAGGCGGACCACAGGAAAACATACGTCAGACCCGGGATCCGGTTCAGGAAGCTTAAAGACGTGTGCGATGACAGGCCGTATTGAATGGCGATCGTATAACTGAGTTGTTTTCCGATTGCGCTTGTCGGTAGAATCGAACCTGTCCGTCCGAACAAAAACAAAAACCATGGCAGGCTTATCACTGCAGTGATCGCTGCGGCCAGCAGCAGTTCCTTACGAATTTTTTTTGACCGTACAACCTCAACCGTCCCGATTAACACCGCCAATGCGAGGCCTTCGGGGCGCGCCAGGACGAGGAATCCAAGGCTGATCCCCAGCCGCGCCCACTGCCCTCGGCGGTAAAAGATCAGGGCCAGGAAACCGAGCACCAGGAACAGGACCGTTTCCATACCGCTCAAAGCGAACCAGATCAAATGGCCGGAGAGTGTCACCAGCAAGGTTGCAAGGCTGCTGTACCCGACACCCAGTTTCGGACGAAAGTACTCGTATAAGGCCAGGGCTAAAAGAATAAGCGAGCCGATGCCAAGGATCCTGGCGACCAACGAGACGGAAAGGCCGAGTTTGATCCCTGCCGTGAGCAATCCGATCCAGAGGATGCTCGTGCTGCCGACGCCGGTTTCCGTTGGTTCTAAAAAAAATATTTGGCCGTGGTCAGCCAGGTTGTTAGCATATGTGAAATGAATGTATGCATCGTCGAGGGGGAATACTGTAAAACCTGGAGAAAGGTACCAGGCTGATACACCCAGGATGGCCAGAATCAAAACGAGCGGGTGGAAATTGCGAAACCTGTGATCCAGTTTTCGATAAATAGCCATATATTCTCAGGATGATGCATTAAACCTGGCAAACTAATTCGATAGAAATCGAAATAGTCTTGTGAGAAGGCGGCGATCCGTTGGAATCAGGTATTTTCTGTTCAATAGAATCCGTCACCAGTAATTACCTGCGCGTTCCATATTCAATAATTGTTCGATCGAATGATTATTCCGGAAGATACAGGCCGCTATCAACATGGGCCAGATCTCCTTTCCCCCACGTCCTGATTTTATAAGTAATAATGATTCGGATTATACAATATCTGATCAAACGAAACAGCGGCCGTTCATAAAACGGCCGCTGTTGACAGTGCACCCGGGAATCCTAAGGTGCGTTGTTATTGTAGAACCAGTTGTACGCGTAATATCCGCTTGTTGGGCTCTGGAGCCGGATGGCAATCCGATACTGGCCTTTCAGCACATCCGGGATGTCGTACGTTGCAGTGAACGTCCCGCCGTCAATCGAATCCTGCGTATCAACAACAATGCCGTTGATCCCGCGCGTCCCCATGTAGCCCATGGTCACCGTAAAGGTGTCTCCCTTCGGGAAGTCGGCCGTTCTGATCGTGACAGTATTGTTCTTCACGACGCTTTCAATCATGAAGGTCGGGATGACAAACTTTCCAGGGGAAGGCGGCGGAGTTGTTCCGCCGGTGCCGGCCCCGGTCGTTGTGTTGTTATAGAACCAGTTATAGGAGTAATAACCGCTTGTCGGGCTTTGAAGCCGGATGGCAATCCGGTGCTGGCCCTTCAAAGCATCGGGGATCGTGTAGGTTGCAGTGAATTTTCCGCCGGTCCCCGAATCCTGTGTGCCAATCACGATCCCGTTGATGCCGCGCGTGCCGATCCGTCCCATCGTAACGGTGAACGTGTCATCCGCAGGGAAGTTGGCCGTCTCAATGGTGACCGAAGTATTTTTATCGACATCCTTGATCGTGAAAGTGGGGATGACGAACGGTACCGGCACTGGTGGGGCCGATCCACTCGTGGTATTGTTGTAAAACCAGTTGTAGGCGTAGTATCCGCTCGTCGGGCTCTGCAGCCGGATCGCGATCATATAATGATTTTTTAGCGAATCCGGGATCGTGTAGGTTGCAGAGAAACTTCCCCCAGCATTCGAGGCTTGTGTCGCGACCTGAGTTCCTCCGATGCCGCGGGTCCCCATTTTGCCCATTGTGACGATGAAGCTATCGTTCTTTGGGAAGTTGAACGTGGTGATCGTGACGCTTGAGCCGCGGACTACGGCGTCAATTTTGAAGGTCGGTATGGTTCCGGATGATGCAGACGCCGGGAACAGAGGCATCAGTATGGCGATCAACAGCAGGAACGGAATCAATCGTTTCATCGTTAACTCCCTAGGCCTTCTGATTCCGGCGGGCAACGGTTTGTGCCGGACCAGCTCAATCTAATTGTAACGGCTTTTTCGTTGCGTTTTCATAATAATCTAAGGTAATGGCAGCGGAGTTGTAGTTAAATATCGGAAGGATGCAGGGTTGGTTAAATTAAAACGCAAAAAAAGGACCAGAACGCCCTGCACGGTCTGCCTTTTGCCTGCAAACCGCCTTCCCGAGGAGATAGAAATGTTGACCAGGTACTCCAAGAGTCAAAAAGATCTAAAGTCCGTCCTTCTGGGGCTTGCGCTGGTTGCTTTGATTCTCGCAGCCTGCACCGCCCCGGTTGAACCGGAACCGCCCACAGAAGAGCCAAAATCCGAACCGGTTGAGGAACTTCCGGATGAGCCTGACGCTCCGCCAACCGCTTCCCCAACCGCTTCCCCAACCGCTTCACCGACAACCACGCCGTCCCCTGAACCTTCTCCCGAAGAGGGCGCTGTTCCGCCTTCGGGGACCGTGGACATTCAGCAGTTAACGCCCGTGGTAACCCCCTTCTCCGGCAACATCGTCCAACCGCCTCCCGGCGTCCCGGACCC
>JBFGQG010000150.1:0-7720 GCA_041564295.1 Anaerolineales bacterium
CGGTCTGCCTTTGAATATCCTCCGCTTTCTCCGCGGGGATATCCGCCATGCCGACAAGATCGGAGAGGCCGGACATGCGGGCATCCAGTTCTTCACTGATCATTTCCAATTGACCGGAGATCTGCTCGCCGATGGTCCCACCCAATCCGGCGAGATCTTCGCCGAGGTTAAGATCGAAATGAAATTCCCTGGAGGCCGGATCGACCCTGGTTTCAAAAAGCGAAACCGGGCCTTCAGCGATCAACTTGAATTCGCCTTCACCTGCGCCAAATACACCCGAATAATCCCCCTCTGTCAGCGCGATCTGCGTATCGCCCACATTCACAGAAACCGGTGAATAACTGCTGATCGTGACATTCGCATTCAAGCCAGGTCTGACACGGCAGGTAATCACGCCGGCGGATTTAAGCTCTACGGTCTTCGGCGTTGAAACGTCCAGTACGACGTTTGCATTGCCGCCCGTCTCAAACTTTACGTCACCCCTTACTTCTTTAACATTCGCATGACCGTTGATAAATTCAGCCGTAAGATTACCGGCAATATCACGCGCATTCAAGAATCGCCCTACCTGGTGTATCACAAGGTCTCCCGCGATCGAGCGGGCGGTCAAATCATTTGATGATGACTGCACGGAAACCCGCCCAACATTGCGAAGATTCAGGCTTCCGCCAGATTGTTCGACTTCGACAACGCCAAGCACGTCCCGGATGGTCACTTCACCAAATCCTGTGACCTTGAGAGAGGCCAGCTGCGGCACCCGCAGTTCCATTCTGCTGCGGCCGTCGGCGCGCACGATACCGCCGTTCATGGTAAGCGTGCAATTGTTCTCCGCGCAATCCAATTCCACGACGGGCTTTTCCCATCCCCGCACGTAGAGGCGGCCATGAGCCAGCACAACGACTTCCGGTTTTTCCGACGTTTCCAGGCGCCTGTCGCTCATTTCATGCCTCCTGCAGGATGCGCATGGCTTCTTCCGCCGTGATCGCACCTTCGCTCAACTGCTCGAGCACCCGCTGACGATCCTCCTCCGGCATGCCACCGTCTTCCTCAATTCCGGGCTCATAGCCCAGCGCTCGGATCACTTCATGGAGCCTGTTGCGAATCGTCGGGTATGATAAATTCAATTCGGATTCCATCCGGTTAAGCTTCCCTTCGCACCGGACAAAGGTCTCAATAAAAACCAGCTGCTCACGCGTTAACAGCGAGAAAGGACCCGCGAAGAAATGACCGTCAATCGTTGTGTCGCAATTGCGGCAGTGCAATCTCGTAATCGTCAGGTCTTCCTTACAAACCGGGCATTGGCTGATCACAGGGTTCATTTCAAATCCTCAAAGAAATCTAAACATTATTTGATTACCGAGAAAATAATACATCGAAAATACTAAAAAGTCAATAAAAATTTAACTAAGTATGAATATTTCTTATATTATCAGCATTTTTCATTAGATTATTTAACCCAACCTTGAATTTATTTCTCTAGAGTGGTCTGCTCCGCTGCCGGAACTTCATAATTTCTTTAAATTGGCGATTTACATATGGTCTGAAATCTCTTATAATGCATGCATAGACCTCCTTGTGTGGTGTGGGACTCATCCAAATGGCCTGTGGGTGAGTCTCACAACTTTTAAGGCACCTATTTTAGACGCTGTTCACACCCGTGCAGCGTTTTTTTTTAATTCGTTTCAGGGTAAGTGAATAGGTGATTAACATTTCACCAAAAATAAATATTCTTTCATCCTGGCATGCTAGAATTCGTACTCAGGTTCCAAATTCGTTTCTACAGGCAGGCTGTTAATGGTTTTCACTAAATTGCTCCGCTTCGGTTGGCTGATTTTGGTTGCATTAATCGTAACGGGTTGCGGCACTCAGGGCTTCCAGCTAGAAGAAAGCACCTTCCTTCGCTATCTCGAGAAGAAATCCGGGTTAATTGCATACCAGGCGATGGACGGCAACCTCTATACGATCAACCAGGCTGGGGAAGAGACCGTCCAGCTCACGGACGATGTCGAGGGTCTGCCACCGGAAGTCATTTTCGGATTGCGAGCATTCGCCTGGTCAAAGGGAGATGGTCAACTGGCTTATATCGGTTTCACGCCGGAGAACTGGACGATCGAGGTCAGCGACCCGAAAGGTGAAGAGACTACCCGCGTCTTTGCTGATAACCTCACCCAGCCTGTTTATCTCAGTTGGGGAGCTGGCGGCAGACAAATAACATTTCTGACCGCAACTGACCCGATGACCAATAACGGCAAACCCTGGCTCTCGCTGCGATCGGTGCCGGTCAGCGGGAATGGTGAAGCATCCTTACTGGCTGAGGGGTATCCGCTGTTCTATTCCTGGGAGCCGGGAGGCGATCGCGCCCTAACACACGTAGGCGGTTCACGCGCCGTCAATGAAAACGCGCGCATATCGATTTTCACCCTGAACAGCACTTTCGAAATCGACCTTGGCCTGCCGCCAGCTCAATTCCAGACCCCGGCCTGGTCACCGGACGGCACCGAGTTCTTGATGGCGATCAACGACGTGCAGGGTCGCAACGTCCTCGTGACTGTCGGACTTCAAGGCCAGGTGCGGCAAACTGTCCGGGAATTCAGCTCTGCGATTTCTTTCGCCTGGTCACCCGATTCACGTCTCATCGCTTATATCGAAAGCGAACGGACCCGCCAGGGCGCCAGCGGGCCTTTAACCGTTTATGATTCTGTTCTGCGGGAAAACCTTTTTACAACAGAAGAAACGATGGTCCACGCATTTTTCTGGTCGCCGAACGGCGAGGAAATCGTCTATTTCACGCAAGAACTCGTCAACGAGGAAGGACAGGGCGAACTGATTGCAGGACTGCGAATGCACATCCTCAATGTTAAGGATCGCGAAGTCAGGCACATGCAGTTCGGTCCGGATGCTTACGTCTTCCAACCTACACCGCAATTTTTCCGGTTCCTGTCCGCATTTGACCAGTACAGCCAGAGTGCGACCATCTGGTCGCCGAACGGCGAATATATCGTTCTCCCAGTTGTCGGGGATGGGCAGGGCTTAATCCTGGCGATCGCGACTTCCGGCGGTATCCAGCCCCGCCTGCTCACGGACGGCGTTATGGCGCTCTGGTCCTGGGAATAAATTCAGATCCTGGACGGGGCTACTATCAAGGATTTCTTATGAGGTTAGAGCTAAGCTTTCCGGGACATCTCTATGTCGACACAGACCAGATGGTCGAAGTCGATCGCCTGATGATCGAGACATACCGTATTGAATTAATTCAGATGATGGAAAACGCCGGGCGGAACCTCGCTGCGCTGGCGCGTGTCCGTTTCCTGGACGGTGACCCGCGCGGGAAGACCATCGTGCTCCTCGCCGGCTCCGGCGGCAACGGCGGCGGCGCACTGGTTTGCGCACGGCGAATGCATAACTGGGGCGCGCACGTGCACGTGGTGCTCAGCCGGCCTGCGGATGCCTTTACGCCGGTCCCTGCACACCAGTTGGAAATCCTCAAGCGGATGGAGGTCGCAGTTTATCCTGCATCTATCGCGGACAAACTGCCGGATCCTGACCTGGTCGTGGACGGCTTGATCGGCTATAGTCTCCGCGGCGCCCCGCGCGGTGAAGCCGCTGGATTGATCGCCTGGGCCAACGCACAGACCGCCCCCATCCTGGCGCTGGATGCGCCTTCCGGTGTGGACACGACCACCGGCACGGTTTTCCAACCCGCGATTCGGGCCGCTGCAACATTAACGCTCGCACTCCCCAAGAAGGGCCTGCTTGTTCCAGGCGTCAAATCACAGGTAGGTGAACTCTACCTCGCGGATATCAGCGTCCCGCCGGAATTATACACACAGCCGGGACTCGACCTCCCTGCCGAACCGATTTTCGCGCTGAGCGACATCTTGCGGCTGCGCTAAACCAGCATGGTTCACCGGCTCGTCGTTTTCGCCTCTGATAAAGGGGATAAATTAAATGCAATCCTGGACGCCTGCGCGACTGGATCACTGAATGCGGAAGTGGCCGCCCTCGTCGCAGAGAAGAAATGCCCTGCCATCCACCTGGCAGAGGACGCAGGAGTTCCGATCATATTCCACCCATGGGGGCCGTACAAGGTTGCGAAAAAACTACCGGAAACCTATGCACGCGACCTGGCCGTCAAAGTCTGGATGTACCAGCCGGACATGATCGTCCTCGCTGGTTGGACCAGAAGTCTTCACCCAGGTTTTGTCGAGAACTTCCCAATGCAGGTCGTCACTACGCATCCTTCCCTGCACGCGGATTTGAACGATCCGTATGCCCTTGCACATGTATTCGATAGGTTCCAGCTCGGCGAGATAAACCAAACCAGGGTCACAGCTTTTTATGTGTCCGGCCAGGAAGTCGATAACGATGCATTAATCGCTCAAGAAACAGTGCCAATGATAAGTGGCGAGCCATTCGAATCCTTCGCCGAACGCCTGACCGGCATAGAGGCAAATCTTCTCATTAAGACGATTCGAGATTGTCTCGCCTCACCTGACCAGGATCGCACTTCAAGCTGAAATTCACTCCCTGCTCTTCCCGGCTGTTACGTGCACATCTTCCCCTCGCACAGCGATTTCTTAATTGCCCCTGTACAACCAGACCCCGGACAACCTGATCAGGCATCAAATTTCTTTCAGGAAGGGTATATATGGCAAAAAACGTCCTGAGCACATACATTTCTTTGCCAACGGTAATTATTTCCTCATCTGTCTATAAGCTACCTTCGATAAAATACCCCTCGTGCCGGACGGCTGCCCGGCAGAAAGTAAAACAGGAAGGAGCTTATTGAATGAAGAAAAATGCCTTGATGTTTATCCTCGTCGCTGGCTTGCTGGCTGTGGCTGCAGTCGCTTACGTCCTCCGACCTCCAGCGGAGGCCAGTGCCCCGATTGAAGCAGTTCCCCTTTCAATCGAAACTGAGACACCTATCGAGACTGCAGAGGTTGTAGAATCCGAACCTGAGCCAACCGCTGTAGAATCGCTTGATACCACCGCCGAACAACCACAGACCACGACCTCCGGAAATCTCGTTTATGCCATTTCGCAGCAAGATTCGGAGGTGCGTTTCAAAATCGATGAGCTGCTGCGCAACATACCGACGACCGCTGTCGGCGTTTCGAACCAGATCGCCGGCGAGATCGCCATCGACTTCGATAACCCGGCAAATTCCCAGGTGGGCCAGATTACAATCAATGCCCGCACCCTCGAAACTGACAACCGCAACCGCAACCGCATGATCCAGAACGAAATCCTGGATACGGCTGATTTCGAATTCATCACCTTCACACCAACCTCAATCACTGGTTTACCGCCCGTTATCACCCACGGCGAATCCGTTACGTTACAGATCACAGGCGACCTGACAATCAGGTCGATCACTGTTCCGGTTACGTTCGATGTGACAGCCTCTGTCGATACCAATGGTCAACTGGCGGGTTCTGCAATTGCCACCGTACTGCGCTCGGATTATGACCTTGTTATCCCCAGCGTCCCATCCGTCGCAGATGTCTCCGACGAAGTCATAATTGAGTTCGACTTTGTTGCCAATCCCAAATAACAAGACTGGGTGAATAGGACGTTCGCGGCTCATTGGAGGGTCGAAATGATGAAAAAGAGCTTGCTTTCTTTCCTGGTTTTGGTCGCGCTTGTCGCTGCTGGCCTTACCGCCTGCCAGTCCGAAATGACGCTGGAAGATACGGACCAGAACGCCCCTGACCCGGCAACGGCAGTCCCATCGGCTGTGTTCACTGCTACACAGCTGCCTCCCACCCGAATCCCGGCGTCGAATCCTGCCACAAGCACGCCTGAGCCCACCGAAACGCCCTCCGCGACCCCTACGTCCACGCCGCCTCACCCGCTTACAATCGAATACCTGCGCCTGCAGACCTACCCTGTGAGCGAATTCGTCGTTGAAGACGAGCTTCCAAACGGCGCGAACTACACCCAGTCGATCGTTTCGTACATGTCCGAAGGGCTCAAACTGCGCGCCCTGTTGACTATACCGTTCGGTGAAAAGCCGCCGACAGGCTGGCCCGTGATCGTCTTCAACCACGGCTTTATCCCACCGGACATCTATCGTACAACCGAAAGATATGTGAACTACGTCGCGGGGTTTGCAACCAACGGATATATGGTCCTGCGACCGGATTACCGCGGGCATGACCAATCAGAAGGAGAGGCGCGCGGTGCGTATGGGCGACCGGACTACGTCATCGATGTGTTGAACGCTGTTGCCGCAGTGAAAGGTCATCCGGATGCAGACCCCGACCGGATCGGCATGTGGGGGCATTCAATGGGGGGCTATATCACACTGCGGGCGATGGTTACCGATCCGGAGATCAAGGCCGGGGTGATTTGGGCAGGTGTCGTCGGGCCATATCCGAACCTGTTCAACCGCTCGAATTTCGCGATCGATGCGACCCCAACGGTTTCCGGCCGCGGCCGGTGGCGCCTTGACCTGTTCAATCTATTTGGCAGCCCTGAAGAAAACCCTGAACTTTGGGCTTCCTTATCAGCAAACAGCTATTTGCAAGAAATTTCAGGGCCGGTGCAGCTTCATCACGGCACAGCAGACACGTCGGTGCCGTACAGCGTCTCCGAACTACTCTTCGACCAGATGACTTCCGAGGGGCTGGCAGTCGAGTTCTATGGTTACGAGGGAGACGACCACAACCTTGCAATCGCCTTTTCACTTGCGATGCAGCGTTCGATCCAGTTCTTTGACCGCTACGTCAAAAACGCCGGAACGCCATAATTCACGCCCGCTTCCGAATCGAATACAATATAATCGGGATGGACCTCTTTTTTTAGTTTTCTCATACATCGCCCCGAATAAATAGAAAATCAATGGCCGCATGGGGCGATATCCCATGCGGCCATTGATTTTCACTCTAAACAAGTCGAAATAAGGAGCTGTTTATGGATTCTAGGCTCGTTTCTGGCCTGGTGCAGGTCTGCATCGTGGCTGAAAATATGGAAGAAACCGTTTCATCTCTCGCAGAAAATTTCGGTATCGGACCCTGGAAATGCTGGGACTATAAACCACCGAAAATCCTCCAGACTCATCGAAACGGACGACCGGTTGAATGGACCTTGAAACTTGCCGTTGCCTGGATCGGAGATATACAGCTTGAGGTCATCCAACCGACCAGCGGCCCGACCGTTTACCGGGAATACATCGAGGCAAATAATGAAGGCATTCAACACTTGCTGGTTGAATCAAAAACGGGTTATACGGATGCCATACGCGCATTTGAAAGTATGGGTTTCCCGGTCATTCAAGGCGCCCGCATCAACCCGCCTTTGCTTCTCAGCGGAATCACTTTGCCTGCGCTGCCGGCTTTTCTCGCCGAAAAGTTTGCGATGCAGTTCGTCTACCACGGCACAGAAACTGCGTTCGGTACCGTGCTTGAATTAGCTAAAACGCCATTTCGTTTGTCGTTCCGGCTCGGTGTAAAACTCGGGAAACCGGATTTCACCGTTGAACCTGGAAGAAAATCGCTTTCCATCCAAAAAATTAACCGGGTCGGTATCATGGTCCGCAATCTCGATGATGCGAAGAAAAGCTGGGAGGCTGTTGGCCTTGGACCCTGGGAAAACGAAACCTGGGCTGATAGAAGGGTTTCAGTTTCGCAATTGCCACCGGTCAAACTGGAATTGGTTGAACCAACCGGCGACGGCGTCTACCGCTCGCTCATGGACACCCACGGCCCAGGTGTGC
>JBFGQG010000151.1:0-7706 GCA_041564295.1 Anaerolineales bacterium
GGGTTCATGACCGGCGTCGCGTTGTGCGTTCCAACCAGGTAACGGATCCCGCTGCCACCCGCGAAGTCGATGACTTCGGCCTTCGTAGTGATCGCCACAGGCAAGCCGTAACTTTCCCAACCGAGGAATGGAGCCAGCGAACCGGTCAACACACTGCCGGAATTCGCCATGGAGGCAATCCGCCGGGCGTAGTCACGATATTTTTCCCAGTTTATGCTGAGCTCCGGAACCACCGGGATGGCGTTTAAATTGAAATCGATTCTGCCACCGCTGGTAGAGGAAAACTGGTAGTTCCTGTATTCGCTGTGGTTTGTCTCGCGCGGATCATCCTGCCAGATATTCGGCGCCAGCGTCGGGACCGGCGTCGCCATAGGGAAATACGTCAGAGCCAGGTCTTGCGGCAATCTCAACGCACCGGGAACCTGCAAACGCAGTTCCACGAGTTCGGCCATCACCCAGCTGTTGGGGTCGAGCGGCTGTGGCAGCCGTACCCAGAGGGAAATGGGCTCCACCAGCCAGTAGCCGTCCGAATCGCCTTCGATGGTCCAGCCTTCCAGCCCGTCCAGGCTGCGCACCTGCCACCATGCAAAGCCGTTGGCGCATTCCGGCCCGTCTATTATGAACAGGTTGCTGCCCGGTTCGGCTTCGCCGATCGCGTCACCTGATGAGCCCGGGCCGCTGCGGATGCGGATGGGTAGCGGCGGGTCCACGCTGACGCGCACCCAGTCCCCGATCTTGACATAGCTTTCCGGCGCGCCGGGGCATTTCGTCACCGGGACGCCGTCTTCTGCAACCACCGCGCCGCGATCCAGGGCCTGCCAGCCGAACAGCATATCAAAAGTCTGCGGGAGCGGCAAGAAATCGCGGATCGTGGCCTGCGCAGGCTGCCCGAAGGTCAGCTGGACCTCGAACGCCGCGTAAAACATGTACAGCATGTCGCTTGTGAAGCCGTAAAAGACGTAATGCGGTGCGGCCGGCCGGCTGCCGTCCGTAGGCGCCATCCAGGCGATTGTATGGTAGCCGTACCCACCTTTAAAGCTCCCGGCTTCCGCGAGGATCGGTGCACCTTTCGGCGTTATCCAGCTCAGCACAGCCGGTGCGCTGACCACAGCTTCGGGATCCTTCAGCAGCGCATTGATTTCGCTGCGAATTTTCTCGAGTAGCGCGCGGCGATCGGCGGCGTAGTATAGCTGCTCGGTTACATCGTATGTATAAACGACGGCCGTCTTTCCATCGCTGGCAAACTCCGGAAAGCGAACCAGGTTGAACGGCGGCAGCCCGGTCTCCGGTTCGTAAGGCAGGCGGCTCAGAACGGCCTGCATCCCGAAGTCCGGAGGCAAATCCAGGGTGAAACCGGGAACGGTGACCTGCTTTCCGGTGAGCGTCTCGGGATCGGTATAGATCGGCATGACCCAGTAGCCGTCCGCCGTGCCTTCGCCCATCCAGCCGTCCACGCCGTCCTCGGTGCGGATTTCGAACCAGGCCATGTTGTCCGCGCAGTGCGGCCCGGCAAGGACTTCGAAATAGCCGCCTGCCGGGATCTCAGCGATGACGTTCGAGCCGGTCAGCGCGGGCAGGTTGCGGATCCGGTTCGGCGATGGGCTGGAATTGTCCACGCGACCAAGCCGCCCGGGCATCAGGATGCTGGGAAGCGTGTTTGGGCAGACGCTGTATTCCTGGACTTCCGGCAGGGGCAGCAGAGTCGGGATTGGCGTCTTTGTTGGCGTCGCCGAGGGTTGAAACGTTTCCGTTGGCGGAGGGGCTGGGCTGGGCGTAGCGGAAGGTACAGGTGGCGGACTCGGCGTGGCGGAGGCTACCGGGGCGGCTTGCGTTACGGGCAGCACGGGTGCCTGAGGCGCGCCCCTGCGGCAGGCCGCCAGGAGCAAAAGCGATATTAACAAGACAACCAAGTGAGACAAAACCCGTGCGCGTCTATTTGCCTTCATCGTGGTTTCCTCATCCAATTGGATCGAATAGGCTGAAATAGTTGGAATTCACCCCGCTGATGAGATTGTATAGATTCCGGGAAGGGTAGTCAATCGGGAATTTATTGGTTTTCTGGTTGTTTAAATTGCCGACTCTCTGATTCGACCGCACGCACAATCTCTGCACGGTAGAGTTCGGTCAGGCGATCGGTCATCGGGCCGAGCTGACCGGCCCCGATCGTGCGCCCGTCCACCTTTACGACCGGCGTCAGGCCCCCAAACGTGCCGGTAACGAAGGCCTCGTCCGCCCCGTAGACGTCAAACAATGAAAAATTCTTCTCGAAGACCGGGATACCCGCTTCCCGGCAGACCTTGATGACTTTCCCGCGTGTGATCCCGTTCATGCAGTACTGCCCCGTCGAGGTCCATACTTCTTCGTTTTTCACCATGAAAAAGTTCGTGGCGTTGCACGTCGACACGAAACCGTGGATATCGAGCATCAGGGCCTCGTCCGCGCCGGCCTCGATCGCCTGTACGAGCGCCATGACCTCGTGCAGCTTGCTGTGGCAGTTCAGACGGGGGTCAAGGTAGTCCGGCGAACCGCGCCGGATGGTGCTGGTGAACAGGGTCACACCGCGCGAACGGCTTTCCGGGCTGGCCAGCTTGTATTAGGCGATGATGACCAGGTTCGGGCCGGTGAGCGTCAGTCGCGGGTCCTGTGAGGGCGTCTTTTTAATGCCGCGCGTCAGCATGAAGCGCACGTGGACGTTGTCTTCCATGCTGTTGGCTTGCAGCGTCTTCCAGATTTCGGCTGTCAACTCCTCGCGCGTCCAGGGGATTTTCATGCCGACCGTCGCCGCTCCCTGCCAGAGCCGGTCGAGGTGTTCGTCCAGGAAAACGAGCACGCCCTTATGCAGGCGCAGCGCCTCCCAAACCCCGTCACCGACCAGGTAGCCGCTGTCAAATACGGATATTTTGGCGTCGCTGCGAGGCACGAGGTCCCCGTTGACGTAGATCAGGACGTCTTTGTTGCGGTCATCTTCGACGGCGTTGTGCGTTCCGTGGACGGGCATGGGCATCTCCTGTGTGGTTCAGAATGCTATAATTTTACAATATGCAGGCCGCCAATCGATCCCTTTATGTGCTTATTTTTGTCGTCCTTATCCTCAGTTCCGCCGCTTTCACCATCCGCCAAAAACGGCTCGACCAGGCCCGGTTGGATAACGCCCGCCCGCCGTGGCCCGTCACTTACCTCGGCCTGGCCCCAAACCGGCCAACCCAGACGCTGACCTGGCGCCTGCCGCTAAACAAAGACCTTGCCAAACTCGACCGCCCGCTGCATTTTTTCATGGCACCTGTTATCGTCGGGCTGAATTATGGATTTATCGTTGAAAAATTTGACCGCGTCGCCATGCTCGGAATATCCGGTGGAGGATGGACGACCCATCTCCAGCAGCCGTTGACCCGGGAATTCAGGCCGCTTATGCAGTTGCGGGCGGTGATCCTGCGTATATTCGCGAGCAGATTCCATCCAACAGCGGTGATTTTGAACAGCACAGCGAGGCGTTTGGGGACAAATTTCATATCTCGAGATTTTTATTCATACAGGCGCCGGCCGGGATTATGTCCAGTTCTTCAATTATTATGATCCGAGCTGCTCACAGAAAAGCTATGTACAAACTTATGCCGGCTACATTTCAGACATCATCACGCAGCTTATCGGGCGATTCGAACTGGTCATTGATGATTCAAACCCGAACCACACCGTATCTAAACTGTTTATGAAACGGATCTTCGAAATGGAGGGCAACATGAATGAAATAGTCGTTGACGTACTGGTGATTGGTTCAGGCGCTGGTGGGCTTGCGGCTGCCGTTCCTCTGGCACAGGCCGGTCTCCGTGTGCTGGTCTGTGAGCAGCACGAGGTGCCGGGAGGTTGGGCACATTCGTTTACGATGGAGGGGTACCGCTTCAGCCCCGGTGTGCACTACCTCGGCGGCCTGCAGCCCGGGGGTTCTCTGCACAGGATCTACAAAGGGCTGGGCGTCTCCTCCGACCTGGCTTTCTGTGAACTCAACCCCGACGGATATGATCATATTTTCGTCGGCGAGGAGCGTTTCGATATCCCGAAAGGCAAAGAGCGTTTCGCGGAACGGCTGAAATCTCGTTTCCCGGCCGAAGCGAGTGGGATCGACGGCTATCTGGATGCGATTGAAGACCTGTATTTCAAGATCACCCATCTTGGCCGCCCTGAGAATGCCCGGGAAGCCGCCGCGCTGCCCGGACGAGCTTTCTCGGTGCTGCGCTGGGGGCTGCGGTCCGGGCAGGACCTGATCGACCATTTCATCAGCGACCCGCTGCTGAAAGCCATCCTGGCAGGTCAGGCCGGAGACCATGGCCTGCCCCCTTCTGAGGTCTCCGCTTTCATTCATGCCGGCATCGTGCATCATTATCTCAACGGCGGTTACTATCCCCTGGGCGGCGGTTTTGCCATACCGCGCGCCTTCGTGCGGGCGTTGAAGCGGGCAGGCGGTGAAATCCGGCTGCAAACACCGGTCTCTGAAATCTTGATGGAAAATGGAGCTGCGGTTGGCGCCCGGCTCGATGATGGCACGCCCGTACGCGCCCGGCACATCATCAGCAATGCCGATCCCGGCGTAACTTTCAATAAACTGGTCGGGCGGGAACACCTTTCTCGCAAACTGGTCCGTAAGCTGGACCGGGTGACCTATTCGACATCGGCGCTTAGCCTTTTCTTTGCAGTCGACATGGACCTGCGCGCCGCCGGCCTGGATTCGGGCAATTATTGGTTTTACGATCATGAAGACATCAACGCGATCTATGCCGAGGGTTTGACGGGGCGGAATCTCGAGGTCGATGCGCCGGCCGGTATGTTTATGACAGTAACGACTCTCAAAGACCCATCGAAGATGCACGGCGGCATCCACACACTGGAGGCGTTCGCTTTCGTGAGTTACGAGGCGTTTTCCCGCTGGGTAGGCACCCAAACTGGAGAGCGGCCTGAGGATTATCGTGCCTTGAAAGGCCAACTGGCCGGCAAAATGCTGGACGCACTTGATCGCCGGGTGCCCGGCTTAAAAAAGAACCTTGTATTCTGTGATCTCGGCACGCCCCTCACCAACGAGCATTACATCCACGCAACTGCGGGCAACCTGTACGGGATTGCAAAAAACCGATTTCAGGTCGGCCCAGGGGCTTTCCCGATCCGAACGGAAATCCCGGGGATGTATATGGTCGGCGCGAGCACGATCAGCCACGGGATTGCGGGAGCAACGGCCACAGGGCTTGCGGCAGCAAGGTCCATTCTGGGCTGCAAAACGAGCGATTTGCTCCGCCAAAATGGACCGGAAATCAAGATCTATCCTTCCGAAGATGTTTCCCGGTGGCCAGAACATCTCCAGCGGCGGATTTTGCGAGGCAAGGGGCGGCCAGAATGATCAGGAATTCCCATCGTCCATCTCAAATCTTCCCCAAATCGGTCTGAAATACATAAAGAATCGTTTAACTTAATAAACTCCATAATACGTCCGGGAGCAAATATTAAATGTTATACTGACTTACCCGAAGGAGCTTTTAATTCCGATTTTGAAAAGGAGTAAGACATGGCATACAGTCATAAGAACACGAAGGGCGTCACCTATTTTTTGCATTCACGAAAAACGACCCTCAAAGGCGGTCGCGAACAAACCATCTATTTCTTTGCCAAGACAGTGAAAGACGGGGCACTCGATACTGTTCCAGCAGGCTACATGGTTTCCGAAACCAAGAACGGTCTTCCCGTGCTCAAGAAAAAAGTCTGAACGAATTAAGCATTAAAAAAAGCGGTGCATCCGATTTTGCACCGCTTTTTTGTTGGGAATTCTCTTATGCAGCTTTACCTGTTAAGACATGCACAATCCGAGAGCAACGCTCGTTGGGACCGAAATCCGGGAGAAACTTTCCATTATCCTGATCCGGACCTGACCAATTTAGGCCACACCCAGGCCGAGGCAGTTGCCGCTGCGCTGGCGAAACGAAACGAAGAGATCATAGAAAAAAAACACGACCCCTGGAACCATCGCGGCTTTGACATTACACATATTTACACGAGCCTGATGATCAGGGCTGTTGAAACAGCGAACCACATTGGAAAACAGCTCGACCTGCCCGTTCAAGGCCGGACTGACCTGCATGAATGGGGCGGCATTTACAAACTTAACGATGAAACAGGGGAAAACACCGGTATTCCCGGGAACAACCGGGCCTTTTTCGAAGCGAATTACCCGCGTATCGTGCTGCCGGACGATTTCAATGACGACGGGTGGTGGGACAGGCCTTATGAAACGCCAGAGGACGTCCCGGCGCGGGCTGACCGCGTGGTTGACTGGCTCATCTCCATCCATGCAGCAACCTCAGACCGGGTGCTCGTAGTCTCCCATGGTGGTTTCTTGAACCACCTTATAGGCCGGTTGCTCAATTTGACAGCAGAACAGACACAGCGCAACCTGGATCAGAGAATATGGTTGGTTTTAAACAATACCGGGATGACGCGTGTGGATATCCTGCCGGATTCCAGGTGGCTTGTGTATCACAACCGGATCGATCATCTTTCACCTGAAAAAATTACATAATCATTCCAGTAAGGGTATATAACCGGATCCGGTTCCCGGGTACACGCTTATATACCTTTGCACGAGCCTGGTTCATTGCGGCTTTTTCAGACTCTGGAAATCGGTCTTTCGAACCCATCAACCGGAATGAACCTGGCGAAAATTCTTTTTTACTTCCGCGATATGCGCCGGCGTCGTGCGACAGCAGCCACCGATGATATCTGCTCCTGCTTCCAGCCATGTGCGCGCCTGCGCGCCGTAGGCGTCGCAGCTTGTTTCACCCTGCCAGGTCCGGGTTGTGACGTCGTACACTTCCCCCGAATTGGGATAAACGATAACCGGTTTCTCGCTCGCACTGCGGATTGCGCGGATCAAATCCGGGATATATCGCGGAGCCGTGCAGTTCACACCGATCGCAACTACCTGTGAAAAGCGGTTCAGGTATTCCGCGCAAGCCGAGATGGGTTCGTCGTAGTTGGTATGGCCCCCGTCTTTTGCACTGAAACTGATCCAGGCACCTGCACCGGGAAATTCCTCCAGCAAACGAACCAGCGCTTTTGCTTCGATCAGGCAGGGGATGGTCTCACACGCCAGGATATCTGCGCCGGCCTCCACCAGGGCGGACATCCGCGGTCGGTGAAAGTCCACCAGGGCTGCTTCGCTTAGACCGTAATCACCGCTGTACTCCGAACCATCGGCGAGGAAAGCTCCGTACGGTCCAATAGAGCCCGCGATGAATGCGGATGTCTTCTCCGTCCCGGCAGGGATTTCAGCGAGGAAATCTTTCCGGGCGGACTTTGCCAGGTTCACGGATAGCTTGATGAGGTCCAGCGCTTCTTCAGTTGTCAGGCCGCGACTGGCAAAACCCTGCACCGTTGCCTGATAGCTGGCTGTAGTGGCAAAATCAGCTCCGGAGCGGAAATAATCGAGATGGACTGCCTGGATCTTTTCCGGCGCTTCCAAAAGCACCCGCGCCGACCAGAGCGGGTCGTTCAGGTCCTCGCCGCGGCGCTCCAATTCGGTCGCCAGTGCGCCGTCCAGGACCAGCGGGTGTTTTTCTGAGAGCAGGTTGGCGAGGTCAGGTTTCATGGACGGATTGTACTACGTGCGGCGCGCGGCACACGTCATGGGAGTTTAGCCGCTCGCCAGGCCGCCGAATCCGGATAAAACA
>JBFGQG010000152.1:0-7705 GCA_041564295.1 Anaerolineales bacterium
GACGCCTACATTCGTAATAACGCCTATCGCCGTGTCTGAAGGCCCGGTCGAATTCGGAAAGTCCGTTGCCGGAAGAGAGCTTGTCTTCTACCGTTTTGGTACCGGAGCGGTCCACAGGATGATTGTTGCGGGCATCCACGGCGGCTACGAGTGGAATACCACACACCTGGCCGAGGAGCTGATCGCCCATCTCCAGGAGAATCCGGAACTGGTGCCCAGGAACGTCACGTTGTTCATTATTCCTTCACTGAATCCGGATGGTTACGAAAGAGGGTTCGGTTTTGAAGGCCGTGTGAATGAGAACGGCGTGGATTTAAACCGGAATTTCCCTGTCAACTGGTCTTCAGACTGGGACAGGACCAAATGTTGGAATTTCGCCCCGACCTCCAGCGGGAGCAAGCCGGGGTCTGAGGTGGAAGCGCAGGCGCTGATGAAGTTCATCAAGAGCCGGACGCGTGTCACGGCATTGATCAGCTACCACAGTGCTGCCCTCGGCATTTTTCCGGGCGGAGATCCGCCGGATGAGGAATCGGCCAGGCTCGCAGAAGCCCTCGCAGGTGTGAGCACGTATCCTTATCCCCCCATTGATATCGGCTGTGAATACACCGGCACCCTGGCTGACTGGGCAGCTTCTGAGGGCATCGCAGCCGTCGACCTGGAACTGCACACCCATTACTTTACCGATTTTGAAGAGAACCTGGAAATCCTGAAAGAATTCCTGAACTGGCGGAGATAAGCCGGCCCGAGCGGGATGTTTCCCTGTTGTTACGTTTCCAGAAGGTGGAGCATGACAACGGCTACACCGATAAAGCCAGCTACTTGTGACCAGCGCAGTAAATTGTCCTGGGCCCAATCGATAATTCCATAGAACCGGTCGCCTGGTTTGAGATGGTTCATATCCTGACTGTATGTCCAGAACATCAAAAGGAGTGGGGAGGTGAGAGCGACCAGGAAATCAAGGATGAGGTATCGGTTCGGTATAGCCGGAACCATTTCTTTGAAGACGACGGCGATTGGAATCAACGACAGGATATGCCAGAACTGGTCAAGAATAAATCCGATAAGCTGCGGACGGATGGGGAAACGCAGTTTGATCCAATCAATAAAATAGTGCATGATCAGCAGAAAGACGAGTGCTGGCCACCAGGTCCTTGGGGGTTCAAAAATAATATAAAAGACGAATAGATGGATTAAGGTGTGTATCCCGAGACCGAATTTTGATTGGGTTTTCCACGTGTAAATAACACCCGCCTGAAGTGGAAAATCTGCCAATATGTGGGCGATTATGAGTGCGAGATATCGATTCATTACTAATAGATTCCAATGTGAAAACGTATTTCAAGCGTTGATGTGCTCGAAACTGAATTGTAATGTAATAATCAATTATGTGTTTTGGGTTGGTTGCGTGCTATACTTGCTCGATCCGCGGCGCAGGTACCACGCGCCTACAGGTAACGAAGAACGATGTCTCACATTTCCCGCTCAACATTAATAATTGCAATCTTCTTTGGGATTGACAAGGTTTTTGCACTTGCGCGCCAGATACTCATCGGGCGTTTTTACTCGACCTCCGAATTGGATGTTTTCCTCGCGGCCAACAATATTCCGGATTTACTTTCCGTATTGATTTCAGGCGGAGCACTCGGTGTTGCTCTTATCCCGGTTCTTTCCGAATATCTGGAAAAGAGAGGGCGGGAGGATGCCTGGGATCTCTTCACCCGTATCCTCAACCTTGCGTTTATCGTCACCGGGTTGATGGCATTTTTGATCGCAGTATTCGCTGAGCCGATCATCAACCACTTAATCGCTCCCGGATTTTCTCTCGCAAAAAAAGCGCTGGCAATTGAACTCATGCGTCTCGATCTCGCAGCGATTATGGTTTTTTCCATATCCGGCCTGGCGATGGCCGGGCTGCAAGCCAACCAGCATTTCCTCCTGCCGGCGATCGCACCGGTGCTCTATAACGTCGGCCAGATTATCGGCATCGTCATTTTTTCTCCGGAAATTGGCTTTCAGCTGGGCCCAATTCGCCTGCCGTCGTTTGGTCTGGGAATTCATGGCCTGGTGTTTGGCGTCATATTCGGATCCGGACTGCACCTCGCGATCCAGGTCCCCGGACTGCTGCGATTCGGTTTCCGTTGGCGTCCGATTCTCGGGATACGTTCAGAGGGAGTGCGCAAGGTGCTCGCACTTTTAGGACCGCGTGTCGTCACGATGGCGTTTATCCAGTGGTTCTTTCTCGTGCGCGACAACCTTGCCTCAAGGCTTGGGGAAGGGTCCGTGACGGGATTAAACTACGGCTGGTTTATGATGCAGGTGCCCGAAACGCTCATCGGCAGCGCGTTGGCGATCGCAATTCTACCGACTTTAGCCGAACATTTCATCCGGGGAGACGATGAGGCGTTCAAGGAGACGTTGAACCGCGGGATCCAGGCCGTACTCGCGCTCACAGTCCCAATAGCAGCCATTTTTGCAGCTGGGATCAGGCCTGTGATCGATATCATAGGGCTCGAGCCTTTCGTTACTGACCTGGCCGTGCTCTCAACCCGCGTCTACCTGATCGGTCTCACAGGGCATGCCCTTCTGGAGATTGCAGCACGTTCTTTCTATGCCAGACAGGATGCCAGGACGCCGCTGATAGCGGCTTTTTTGAATGCCGTTTTATTGTATTCTGTGCTTGCGGCCTGGTTGTCAGGTCGCTACGGCGTTGGAGGGATCGCTCTGGCGAATGCCATCGCATTCACGATTGAGGCTGTAATGCTTTTTGTGCTTCTGAACCGGAAAGTGCCGGCATTTTTTAAAGCCCAATCGACGATATACCGGTCTGTTCTAAGTGCTTTGGCCGGTTCAGGAGCAGTTCTCCTGGTCCATAACCTGTTGAATATCACAGACCTGAGCGGGTTGACCGAGGTGCTTTATGGTGCTGCAGCCCTGTTGATCGGTGTTTTCGCAGCGCTGCCTTTCGTCTGGGGGGAGATCAAGCAACTTGTCCGGATATAGACCTGTCTGACGGACGACAAACGTACGGTGTTGAGGCTTCGAAGCGGCTAATTGCCAGGTCTGTTGTAAAGATCATGAAAATAAAATTGAGCTTTTCGGTTCTCTTGATAACAGCCTTTCTTCTGGTGATGTCGTCTGATTCGAAGGCAACTGCAAAGCCATGGCTGACCAGGGTCGACCGCACACTTCTCGAACCTGCAACCTCGCAGACACGTGAATTTATCGTCTATATGGCCGAGCAAGCCGATCTCAGCGCTGCTGTAGAGCGTCCTACGAAACTGGCTAAAGGGCTTTATGTTTACGATACGCTCACTGCTTTTGCTGGTGCTTCGCAGAGATCTATTATCAAAATGCTTGAATCGGCCGGCGCGACTTACCGGCAATATTGGATCGCAAACTTCATCTGGGTGCGAGGGGATGTCGAGCTGATCGAGAAGCTGGCGTCAAGGACGGAAGTAGGTTACATATTTGCGAATTCACAAATTCGAACGGATCCTTTCGAGGTTGCTCCACGAGTTACAGAAGCACCGCTGGGACTGGCGTGGAATATCGAACTGGTCAACGCTGATGATTTATGGGCGCTGGGTATCGAAGGGAAAGGGGTGATTATTGCTGGTCAGGACACCGGCTATGATTGGGACCACCCGGCCTTGAAAAACCAGTACCGCGGCTGGGACGGAATCTCCGCTGATCATAATTACAACTGGCATGATGCCATCCATACCCCCGGCAGTGTCTGCGGCGCTGATTCACCTGAGCCCTGCGATGACCTCGGGCACGGCACGCACACGATGGGTACGATGGTCGGCGACGACGGCGGCAGCAACCAGGTCGGGATGGCGCCTGGGGCTCGCTGGATCGGTTGTCGCAATATGGACCGGGGTTTTGGCACACCCACGACGTACAGCGAATGCTTCCAGTGGTTCCTCGCTCCGACGGACCTCAACGGTCAAAACCCGGACCCCACCAGGGCGCCGCATGTGATCAACAATTCCTGGGCATGTCCGGATTTCGAAGGCTGTACCGATCCATACATCCTTGAGCAGGTTGTCAAGAATGTCCGCCAGGCAGGGATCGCGGTTGTTGCCGCAGCAGGAAACAGCGGCAGCAGTACGACCTGCAATACCATCGATGCACCGCCGGCGCTTTACGAAGCGTCGTTCACGGTCGGGGCGACGGACAGTTTCGACAATATCTTTTCCTCAAGCAGCCGCGGGCCGGTCCTAAAAGGGTCTCAATACATTATGAAGCCGAACATCACTGCACCCGGCGTCAACGTCGTCTCCACGGTCCCGAATGGAGGGTACGCTGCCGCCACCGGCACCAGTATGGCGGCCCCGCACGTCGCCGGCCTGATTGCACTCTTGATCGATGCAAACCCCGTGCTTGCAGACAATATAGAAATTCTCGAGGGATTGATCGAGCACAGTGCCGCAGGATTGATCAGTTCGCAGGATTGCCCCCCGTATCCAGGAAACCAGGTGCCGAATGCGGTTTTCGGTTACGGACGGATCGACGCACTGGCAGCCTACCAGCTCTTGTTAAATGCAGTACATTACTTCCCGATGATCCCAAGACCTTGATTATTAAGAGCCATTCTAGGACTCTCATTACTTGATTGTTCATCATGACGAATCAAAAAAGAGCAGTTTTCTGCTCTTTTTTGATGGATTGTCAGGCCTGTTTTTCAGCCGTTGAGCCGGCCATGAGTAGACCAAGTTCGGAGCGGGTCGTGTTCTCAGCATCCAGGATCTTGACGATCTGGCCGTGGAACATCACCGCAATCCGGTCGGAAAGGGACAGGATTTCATCAAGTTCAGCGGATATCAACAGTACGGCCACACCCAGGTCGCGCATCTCGATAATCTGGCGGTGGATGTATTCGATCGAACCGACGTCGAGGCCGCGCGTCGGTTGGTTGGCGACCAGGAGATGGATATCGCGGCTGAATTCCCGCGCCACGATCACTTTCTGCTGGTTGCCGCCGGATAGGTTGCCGGTTGGGACGAGCGGACCAGGCGTGCGGATATCGAACTGTTCGATCAGTCGGTCTGCGTTATTGATGATCGCTTTTTCATTGCGCTGCAGGCCATTGGCGAAAGGCGATTTGTAATAAGTGCACAGCACGCCGTTATCGCCAATGTGGTAAGGAAGGACGAGCCCGTGTTTCTGCCGGTCTTCAGGAACGTGGGCCAGCCCAAGTTCGATAAGGGCGCGCGGGTTGAGTGCAGGAGCGACCTGTTTATTAATCGTGATCGTGCCTTGTTGAAATTCTCTCAACCCGGTGAGCGCTTCTGCTAATTCGGTTTGACCGTTGCCCTGGACCCCGGCGATTCCCAGGATTTCACCCGCATGGACTTGAAATGTTGCGGATCGGACTTTATCTACGCCGCGCTCGTCGGTAATGGTCAGGTTATGGACATCGAGGACGACGCCTTTCGGTTCCGCCTGTTTTTTATCGACCTGCAGAATCACTTCTCGACCGACCATCATTTCCGCCAGGCCATGTTCATCCGTATCCGCCGGCTTGGTGGAGCCGACCACCTGGCCGCGCCTCATGACGGTGATATCGTCGGCGATAAAGAGGACCTCTTTGAGCTTGTGGCTGATGAAGATGATCGAAACCCCCTTCTCTGTCAACTGGTCCATAATTTGGAACAATTCTGCCGTTTCCTGGGGGGTCAGAACCGCTGTTGGTTCATCGAGTACGAGGATCCTGGCTTGGCGGTACAGCGCTTTCAAGATTTCAACCCGCTGCTGGATGCCGACCGGCAAATCTTCGACGAGCGCATTCGGGTCGACTTCCAGGCCGTATCTCTTGGATAATTCGCGGATTTTCTTGACAGCCGTTTTCATGTCAAGGGAAGTGGCTTTTGTCGTTTCGGAACCGAGGACGATGTTTTCCGCAACAGTGAAGACCGGTACAAGCATGAAATGCTGGTGGACCATGCCGATCCCCCGTGCAATGGCATCGTGGGGGTTTTTAATCGAGACGAGCTGACCATCGATATAGATCTCTCCTTCTTCCGGAGAGTACAACCCATAGATGATATTCATCAGGGTGCTTTTTCCGGCGCCGTTCTCACCAAGAAGGGCGTGGACCTCACCCTTCTCCAGGCGCAGGCTGACCCTGTCGTTTGCCAGGACGCCGGGAAAACGCTTCGTGATGTTGCGGACTTCGAGGGCTGGGGGTTGGTCGCTCATTATTCTTTCTCGTACGGGATACCGTCTGCTGCGGGGATGCGCGTCCGTCCGACAAAGCCTGCCAGCACGACGATCGTGAGGATATAAGGCAGCATCCCGATGAATTGGTGCGGGATGTCAAAAGTGCCTTCAAATTGAAGTTGAGTCTGGACGGCAGTTGCCAGGCCGAACAACAGGGCTGCGCCCCACGCACCGAAGGGCGTATATTTGCCGAAAATCATAACTGCCAGGGCGACAAAGCCGCGCCCGTTCGTCATAGCGCGCTCGAAAGAACCGACGGCTTCAAGAGTCAGGAATGCGCCTGCCAGCCCACCGAGCATACCGCCGAATATAACGTTCCAATAGCGCATGAAGTAAACGTTCACCCCGAGCGTGTCCGCGGCGCGTGGGTGCTCACCAACGGCCCTGGTCCGCAACCCCCATTTTGTTTTGAAAAGCAGGTAGTGGGTAAAGAAAACGAGGACGATCGTCAGGTAAGTGATCGGGGGGTTGTTAAAGAGGACTTTACCGATGAGCGGAAGGTCTGCCAGCGGACCAAGAGAGATCGGCAGCAGTTTACCTTTGGTCGTCAGGCCGGGCGTGTAGAAGAAACCGGTCAGCCCTAAGGCGAGGATATTGATCACAGAGCCACCGATTATCTGGTCGATTTTCAGGGTGACGGACATGAACGCCAGCAAGAGTCCAAGCAAAGCGCCGGTCAGCAGCCCGGCCAGGATGGCGATCAAAAGGCTGCCAGTCCAGACATTCACGAGGAAACCTATAAATGCGCCTAACAGCATCTGGCCTTCAATACCAATGTTGATGACACCGGCGCGTTCACCAAGCATGCCGCACAGCGCACCGAGAACGAGCGGCGTGGATTGGCGGACCGCAGAGGCCAACACTGCCGTGGTTTTGATCGGTTCAATAGCATAGTAATATGCAATCCCTGCGATCACGGCGATAGAAATGAATGTGCCAAGCCCCCACCTGCGTGCCCAGCGTTCAAAGGCTGGTACGGTTCGTACCGCTTCCATATGTTCTCCGTCTTACTCTTATTGCTGAGCACCCCAGCCGGTGCTGAGCGTGACGCGCTCTTCGCCTTCGACCTGTCTCGTACGAATGATCCAGCGGACGATCATGTCCGCGGCAACGAAGAACAGGATCAGCGCTTGGATGACGTCGATGATTTCTGCCGGCACACCTGCGCGAAACTGCATCTGATTCGCGCCGGCCTGCATTGCACCCACAAGCAATGCTGCCGGAATTACGCCGAATGGATGGGTCTTTCCGAGCAGTGCGATGGTGATGCCTTCAAAGCCCAGACCGACATTGAATCCGGGTTGGTACCGGCCAACAATCCCCTGGGTTTCAATGGCCCCCCCAAGACCGGCAAGGACGCCGCTCAAAACCATGGTCAGTATGACCGTCCTGGCCACCCGGATGCCTGCATACCTTGCGGCGTGCTGGTTCAGACCGACCGTGCGAATCTCAAAACCGGTCGTCGTCTTCCAGAGCAGCC
>JBFGQG010000153.1:0-7687 GCA_041564295.1 Anaerolineales bacterium
CGATGATCATGTCGACCCTCCTGAGAAAGGGTTTATTGTTTTCCAGGTGCCTGCAAACGGAGCGGATTCGGTCCGATTCTTTTTATTTTTTCCGTCATTTCCTTCGCCGCAGCGGCAAACCCGCCGGCCATTGCAGAGGAAATGTTGAACATTTCCACACGCTCAGGCTCCAAACCGATCTGCTGCATCAGGTGTTGAACTTGCCTGAGCCTTCTCTTGGCGTTGTGATTACCTTCCAGGTAATGGCAGTCACCCTGCAGTCAACCTGCTGCAAAAACGCCGTCAATGCCTTTTTCGAAGGCTGCTAACACCATCGCAATGTCCAGTTTCCCGGTGCAGGGAAGTTGTATGATCTTGATTTCCGGCGGATACTGCATGCGCAGTCCTCCAGCGAGATCCGCTGCTGCATAGGCACAGTGCTCGCAGCAATAAGCTATGATCTGGTAATTGTCGACGTCCATGTAGTCCTCTTTTCTCATTAATTCAGCACCGGGATCTCTCGTGGTGACATCAGTGCAGCCACCTTCGATTCCATTTGCAGATCGGTGTAATGCCTTAACTGGATTGCTTTCGCCGGGCATTCAGCTGCGCAAATACCGCAGCCCTGGCAGATTGCAGGTTGTATGTATGCCGCGCCGGGAATTCCTCCTGCCCCTGTGAGATTCGCCATGATCTTCGGCACATCAAATGGGCAGATCCGGACGCAAGTCAGGCAGGCCGTGCACCGGCCCTCATCTACGACGGCGATGCGACCGCCGGCAGTGAGCGTTTCCCGACTTAAGATCCTTACAGCACGGGCGGCTGCAGCCCTGGCCTGGACCAGCGTCTCTTCAATCAGCTTCGGATAATGTGCTGTCCCGGCCATGAAGACGCCTTCAGTTGAAAAATCTACCGGCCGGAGTTTGGCATGCGCTTCCTGGAAAAATCCCATCGAATCAAGCGAGACCTTGAATTTCTTTGCCAGGTCTTTCGTTTCCGGATGGGGCACGACTGGCATGCTCAATACGAGCACATCTGCCGGCAGCTCAATTTCGCGGTTCAGACCCGCTTCCCAGGCCCGGATGATCAGCGGTTCGTTGCTTACAATTTTCGGCGGATGATCATCCGTGTAGCGAACAAAAAGGACGCCGGCTTCTCGTGCCTGCGTATATAACCGTTCTTTGAATCCGTAGGTGCGGATGTCTTTATACAGGATTGTGACCTGTGATCCTGGATTGGCCGCACGCAGCGCAAGCGCGTTCTTTATCGCGACAGTACAGCAGATCCTGCTGCAGAAATCCTTCGCGGGCCCAACACACTGGATCATGACGACATTTTTCGGCAGCGGCAGATCTGCTTCGAGGTTTTCATGAATATGCGTTTCAATTTCGAGCTGGGTAATTACCCGGGCGTCTTTTCCAAAGTCGTACTCGGGTCCAGTATATTCTTTGCCGCCGGTTGCAAGGATCGTCGCCCCGTGTTCAATCGTTTCAGGCACACCACTGGCGAACGCAATGACACTTGTGAAATTGCCGGTATATCCACCGGTTTCAACAACCCGTGCATTCAAATGAACGTGGATCATCGGATTGGACATAGTCTCAGCGACCAATGTGGTCAGTATTTCCTGAGCTCCCGGTTTTGCAGGCTCTGAATTTGTGAATACGTGTCTCAGGTTTCCGCCTAACTTATCGCTTTTCTCGACCAGGTGTGCTACAAAACCCTGTTCGGCAAGGGCCACGGCGGCTGTCATCCCTGCTGCCCCACCTCCGATAACGAGACCAGCTTTCCTGACCGGGACATCAATAGTGTATTGCGGTTCGAGTTGTGATGCCCTACCGACAGCCATGTGGATCAACTCGCGTGCTTTGCTGGTCGCTGCATCCCAATCATGTGAATGGACCCAAGAGCACTGGTTGCGTATGTTGGCCATTTCAAATAAATACGGGTTCAAACCTGCGTTTCGCAGGCTGTCCTGGAATAGCGGTGCATGAGTTAATGGAGTGCAGCTTGCAACGACCACCCTGTTCAAACGCTGCTCCTCGATCACCTGGCTGATATGGCGGATATTGTCCTGTGAGCAGGTGTAGAGATTATTTTCCGCATGGACGACTCCCGGTAGTCTGGCTGCAAATTCTGTGGCTTGGGGCACATCGAGAAAGCCGCCGATATTCGAGCCGCAGTGGCAGACGAAAACGCCGATCCTGGGAGCTTCTCCTTTAATATCGCGCTCTTCAGGATATTCTACGCTGGAGGTCAGAGAAAACCTGGATTCGCTGAGCAGACCTGCGGCACTTGCTGCCGCGCCGCCGGCCTCTACCACAGAGTCCGGGATATCCTTCGGTTCCCTGAACGGGCCGACTGCGAAAATCCCGCGCCGGCTCGTTTCAACCGGGTTGAAATGTGGCGTATGGCAGAAACCGTAAGGGTCGAGTTCAATGCCGAGTCTTTCGGCCAACGCTTTCACCGGTCGCGAAATCTCCATACCGACCGATAGGACGACCATGTCGAATCGACTTTCACGGAGCGATCCGCCTTCGTCATAATAACGGAGCAGGAGGTCGTTCGACTCGATATCCTCTTTTAGAGAACTGATGCGGCTTCTGTGGTAGCGGACTCCAAACTGGGTTTTCGATCGTTCGAAATACTGCCAATAGCCTTTTGAGAAGGCCCTTATGTCCATGAAGAAAACGTCCACCTCGAGACCTGGATGGTGCTCTTTGGCGATCATGGCTTCTTTCGTCGCAAACATGCAGCAAACGGCGGAACAATAATCGTGCGACTGGTCGCGGGAACCCACGCACTGCAAAAAAGCGATTCGTTTCGGCGTATTTTCGTCAGACGGGCGCCTGATCTGACCGAAGGAAGGACCCGAAGCGGAAAGCATTCGTTCAAACTGAAGCGCTGTGACGACATTCGGATAACGGCCGAAACCGAATTCTTCAGAAAGCTCAGCCTGATAAGCCTGGTAGCCCGGTGCCAGAACGACCGCGCCGATATTAATAACTTCATCTCTTCCAACCATGGTGTGATCGATCGCGTTGACCCCGCAGACGAAAACGCAGCTCATACATTCCGAGCAAACGCCGCAAGCCAGGCAGCGAGATGCTTCAGCCTGTGCGCCTGCGTCGTCATAGCCGATTTCGATTTCAGCGAAATTTAACGACCGGCGTGTTAATGGCAGTTCCTGCATCGGGATGCGTCGATGAATCCGCAGCTCACCTCGCTCGACGCGTCTGCGGACGTCGTCTTTACTGAAATGGACTACCGGTAGTTCCGGGCCAGGCGTTGGTTCCACCGGCTGGCCCTTCAAATAGCGAATGATTGACGCAGCCGCTTTGTGTCCGTTGGCCACGGCCTCAATTACGAAAGCAGTCCCCGTCACACTGTCGCCCGCAGCGAAGACACCTGGACGGCTCGTCGCAAACGTATTCGGGTTGACGGCAATCGTGTTTTGCCTGGTCAGACCGACCCCTGCATCATCCGGAATAAACGCCAGGCCGGCCTTCTGCCCGACGGAGAAGATCACCGTATCACACGGGATGACGTGCGTGCTGCCGGGCACCTTTTCGATGTGGAGCCGGCCGGTTTCGTCAAAAGAGAAGGAAGCCGCTCGTGCACATTCGACGCCGGCCACTCGCCCCGTTTCATCTCCCAGGATGCGCTCGAACGTAACACCGGTGTGCATTAATACGCCTTCTTCTTCAGCTCCATGCACTTCCCAGTCGTGGGCGGGCATACTTTCTTTACTTTCAAGGCAGGCAAGCTCTACCTGGATTTCTTCGCGCAAACGCAGCGCGGTTCGGGCACAATCAACAGCCACATTACCGCCACCGAGCACCAGCACCCTTTTCCCGACGATCGGGTCGCCATTTTGCGAATACTTTCCGAGCCGGACGTCACGCAGGAAATGCGTGTTGATGATGACACCATCGAGATCAGCCCCTGGGATCGGTAGCCTGACGCCTTCGTGCGCGCCGACTGCAATCAATACTGCCGCAAAACCCTGGTCGAAAAGCACATCCAGGTCATCGACGCGGTGGTTGAGCCGCAGGTCCACGCCAAGGTCAAGGATATCCTGTACTTCACGTTCGACGATTTCCGTCGGCAGCCGGTATTCTGGTACGCCAAGGCGCAGCATACCGCCGGCAACCGGCATCGCTTCGAATACCGTCACCGGGAAACCGGTCATGACCAGGTCCTGCGCGGCGGTCAACCCGCAAGGGCCGGCGCCGATGACTGCGATCCGCTGATCCGGATAAATAATTTCGGCGGGCTCAAGCGGTGTCCGGGCATTTTCGTACACCTTATCGGTAACAAAGCGTTTCAAAGCACGGATATTGACCGGATCGTCCAGAATCCCCCGGTTGCAGGCGGTTTCGCAGCGGTGGTTGCAGATCCGGCCGCAGATGCCCGGGAATGGATTGTCCATTTTGATGACACGCATGGCGTCATTCCAGCGCTGTTCCCGGATTAGTGCGATGTAGCCCTGCGCGCGCTGACCTGCCGGGCAGGCATCCCGACAGGGTGCAATGCCCTGTTTTTCTATCGCGAAAGCATTCGGAACAGACTGCGGATAGCGCTTATAAATTGCCCGGCGCTGAGAAAGGCCTTCGTTGAAAGGGTCGGGAAGGACGACCGGGCAGACTTCGATGCAGGCATTGCAGGCAATGCACTTATCCTTATCGACATAACGGGGCCGAGTATGAAGCCTGGCCTGGAAATGTCCGGCGTTTCCATCTACTGCCAGGACTTCTGTTTCGGTCAGGATTTCGATATTCGGATGGCGACCTGTTTCGACCAGTTTCGGTGAAATTGTGCACATCGCGCAGTCGTTCGTCGGAAAAGTCTTGTCGAGCTGCGCCATTTTTCCACCGATCGCCGACTCTTTCTCGACGAGATAGACTTTGAAACCCTGGTCTGCCAGGTCGAGCGAGGTTTGCATACCTGCAATACCGCCGCCGACAACCAGAACAGCCCCGGTGGGCTTTCCGTTTGCAGTCGTTCGAGGAGGTATGTGCACGTTTGAATCCATCTTTTCTTTGTCAAATCGTCAGGTCATTCGGCGATCTCTAAACCCTTCGTCTTCCTCTTGTTTGTCTGTTGGAGCGTTTCCGTTCAGTTTCTCGGGCAGCTTCAATGGACTCGGTCCCAATTTACGGATGCGTTCCGTCATCGTGTGGGCTGCCAGGGAAAAGGCATACGCCTGGCTGCCCGACATGAAGAACATCCCCAGGCGTTCTTCTTCCAGCCCGACGGATTCGAGAATGCTTGCTGCGTGCCTTACCCGCTTGCGGCCTCGTTCGTTTCCACGGACGTGGTGGCAGTTGCCGATCGGGCAGGCAACGATGTAGACGCCGTCAGCGCCCTGTTCGAACGCCTCCAGGATGTAGCGGACGTCGGTTTTGCCTGTGCACGGCAGGCGGACGAATTTAACGTTTGGAGGGTACTGGATCCCAAGTGCGCCGGCCGAATCTGCAGCCATATAACCGCAGTAAATGCAGAAAAAGGCAGTTATTTCCGGTTCGAATTGATCATTGTTATACATATCGTTACATTACCCAGCTTCCCAGTCCGTGAACGGATTTCAGGATAACCTGTTCATCCGTGTAATTTCGCAGTTGGATTGCGGTTGCAGGGCATTCACTCGTGCAGGTACCACATCCCTGGCACTGGGCGGGATCAATGAATGCGGTACTGCCCAGCCCACCGACGCCTGTGCTTCCTGCGAGCTGCGTTACTTTCGGAATGCCAAAAGGGCATGTGCGCGTGCAGGTCAGGCAGCCGACGCATTTTTCCGGGTCGACGACTGCAACAACACCGCCGACATGCAGGGCCGGCTGAGAGAGGATGGTGATAGCCCTGGCAGCTGCTGCCTGGGCGTGGCTGATACTTTCCTCAATAAACTTCGGATAATGTGCCATGCCGGCTAGAAATACGCCTTCTTTCATAAAATCCATCGGGCGGAGTTTCAACTGGGCTTCTTCAAAGAACCCTTCCGTTGACAATGGGAGATAAAGCAATTTTGCCAATGCCCGTGTTCCATGAGAAGGCACGATCGGCATGCTCAAAGGAATGAGGTCAGCAGGCAGTCTAACAACCCGCCCAAGAGTAAGATCCCGTACCAGCACGCTCAACCCGTCACCCTGGATCGAGATTTCCGGGGGGGAATCGTCTGAATACCTTAAGAACAATACACCGAGTTTGCGCGCCTCTGTGTAGAATTTTTCGCGAAATCCGTAAGTAACGATGTTCTTGTACAGGATGGTCACCCGGCAGCCCGGATTGAAGAGTTTCAGGCGGATCGCGTTCTTTAGTGAATTGGTACAGCAAACCCGAGAGCAGTATTCAGGCGTCCCTTCTTCACGCACGCATTGGATCATCACGACGTGCTTCAAGGCTGCAATTGTCTCGGGATGATGGACGACCATCTCCTCTAACTCCCGCTGGGTTATGACGCCTTTGTGGTTGAGCAGTGGATGGGATCGGAGTTCCAGAGCGCCGGTTGCGATAATGACAGCACCATGCGCAAGACGGAATGTGTCATCAGGACCGTCCTCATGCCTGGTCCTTAAATCAGCCCAGAACTCACCGACGTGACCACCATGGCGGATCATCTCTGTTCGGACCAGCGCCGTGATGCGGTTGTGGGCGCGGATCCGGTTAATCAGGTCTCTCCCCAGCCGCCTTGGGTTGACGCCTTCGGCCACGTAGTACATGTCCTGCAGATTCCCACCGAGAACGTCGGACCGCTCAATCAAAACGACGTCGTAACCGCTGTCTGCAATTGTCAGCGCAGACGTCATTCCGCTCAGTCCCCCGCCGATAATCAGGGCGACTGGTGTGGGAACGAAAACGTCTTTCTGGATCGGTTCGGCTGCGCCGACTCGCCCAAGGGCAACGCGAATCATTTCCATCGCCTTACGTTGGGCCAGCGCGGGCTGAGTTGTATGAACGCGGCTGCAGTGATCGCGGACGTTTACCAGTTCGATCATGTATGGGTTCAAACCGGCGCTGCGTGCGAATCGCTGAAAGAGTGACTCGTGCGTCCGGCTGCTGCAGCCCGCGATGACGACCCTGTTGATCCCATCCTGTTCAATGTGCGCCTGGATATGGGCCAGGTTTTCAGGCAGGCAGACGTAATCGACCACTTCTGAAACTGCGACTCCGGGCCATTCCGCTGTCCTTTGGACGATTTTCCGCACATCAACAGTCTCACTGATCGCTCCGCCGCAGGTACAGGCGAAGATACCCGTACGAGGGGCTTCCCCTTTTATGTCTTTTTCCGGAGGGAACGCCTCATTCGAAAGAAAAGGCCATTCACGCGAATACGCGTGCCTGTACAACTGGTCGTTAAGCAGGTGCATGACCTCCCCTGCGGCACCGCTCGCATCGATGATGGTTTCCGAGATCTCTTTCGGTGAGGCGAACGCGCCGCAAACGAAGACGCCGGAATGGGTGGTGTGGAGAGGAGTAAATTTTTCCGTCTGGCAGAATCCGTGCTCGTTCAATTCCAGGTCCAGCATGCGGGTCAATTCCTGGGCTGAATCAGGCGGTTGCAGACCTGTCGAAAGAACGACCAGTTCGAACCGTTCTTCGTGCAGAACGCCGTCAGCATCCGCATAATTCAGGATCAGATCATGTGAGGAAGGATCTTCCCTAATTTGTGAGATGCGGCTGCGCCTGTATCTGATCCCGTGTTGAGTGC
>JBFGQG010000154.1:0-7672 GCA_041564295.1 Anaerolineales bacterium
AATATGTTGTTGAATGTGCGATTATACACAGGAATTTGTACAAAGTCAAAGGAAATAGCCGGCGAATCGGAGATAAGCACAGGTAGCGTCTTCTTGTCTCCAGCGCTGGTCACTTGACACGCATTGTGAAAATATGCGCAATCCTTGACATGCACCCCTTGTTTGTGCTATTCTTCCCAATCGGGGTTGCAAACCTCATTTACTCATCAAGACACACATGACAAAGGTTAAAAAGTGGTAAGTTACGAACGCGTATCTGAGAATGTTTATTCATTTCAAAGCGAGGCATATGCGCAGGTCACTGCCGGCGTAATCGAGGGACCAAGCTGGGCTGCCGTGGTTGACACGCTCGTCTTACCCGAAGAGACTCTTGCGATGCGGGACTTTGTAGAGCAAGAGCTCCAGGTGCCGGTGCGTTATGTAATCAATACGCACCATCACGCAGACCACACGTGGGGAAATTGCTTTTTCCCTGGTGCACTGGTGATTTCTTCTGCCCTGTGCAGGGAGCTTTTGGCCACGAAAGGGGTCATTGCGCTGGAGAAAGCAAAAGACCAGACACAGAACCAGGGATTGTTTCGCCAGACGAATATCGTCTTACCGCATCTGACTTTCGAACGCGGCGAACTTGGTTTAAAAATAGGAAAGAAGACGCTCGTACTTCTCCCGCTTCCCGGTCACAGCGCGGACGGGATCGGTGTTTTAATTGAAGAGGATCGGGTGTTGTTTTCTGGGGATGTCCTCATGCCGATTCCGTACGTCGTTGACGGAAACATCGAGCAGATGGAGCAGTCGTATAAGAAAATCGCCGAGATGGGCCTCGAAAATATCGTTCAGGGTCACGGCGATATAATCCTCAGGGGTGAAATAGATGGTGCGATCGAAGAGAACCTTGATTATCTAAAAGAAATTCAGAAAGCAGTCCGGAAAGCCTCAAGGCGGAAATACCCGTTGGATTTACTTGAAGAAGTCGACGTTGAAACCGCCGGCAAAAGCCGGGTTTTATTGGGCGGGCTTGCGGAGGACCTTCACCAGCGAAATTTGAAGGCAGTGTACAAGATGTTTTACGGCGAAGTGCCAGTCGGATCAGAATTCGAAGATTAGTATTTCCTGGAGGAGAAAACGGGGCCGCATCGAGAGACCGGCCCCGTGTGTATTGACAGGGAGATTGACTCACACCTGCTGCTGCGACTTAACTTTTTTCGCTCTCCACCCAACAAGGCGCTCGTTCCCTTCTATCAAGCGGCGGATATTCGGCCGAAGCGCCCAAAGCAGCAGCAGTTCGGCAAGCAACCCGTATAAGATGTACTGCCAGGGGAAATCAAAGAATGCCGCCAGGACAGCAAAAAGCACAGAAGAGATCAGTGCAATACTCATCGTAGCAACCGAAGCATATCCGATACCGAACAGGATAACTGCAGCGAGCGGGAAGATTATCAGGAAACTATATCCCCATAAGCCAACAGAGCCTCCGAGGCATGGAGCGCCGCCGGCCCCGCCACCGAATTTTATTCTGCCCTCAGCATTTCGTTCGATAAGAAAGATGGAATAGTTGTGCCCTACGATTACCAATAAGGGCGCAAGCACTTTCAACCAAGTGCTTTCTGGGACAATCGCAGAAGCCACCCAAACACCGCTCGCGCCTTTGAAGATGTCCAAAAGGGCAGTCGCCAAACCGACCCAAAAACCAGCTGCGCGCATAGCGTTGGTACCGCCCGTCCTACCGCTCTGGATCTTTCGTATATCTTCGCCTTTGATCAGGCGGACAAGCATCAGCCCGAAGGGAACAGAGCCAATAATGTAGGATAGGAACAATACAACGACCACATTCAGTGCCGTCATCCTAACCTCCCGGAAAATAGTTTGGATTGGTGAAAACCCATTCGGGGACAGTATACCTTACGTTCATCGATTTCGATTAATTATACTCATGATCAGCGCAACCAGAAGGCGCTCAGCCACAGCAGGCTGAGGATTACGACCGGTTCATAGACCGTCCTGTTTTTCGGCCGGTTGTCGACAAGGTTGCCCAGAAGGATGTTGGCAGAATAAATCGGAGCGATGAGGGCGAGACCAAAGCTGAGGGCGCTGATCGGAAGGAAATGCATTGAAGTGGCAATTTGCCCTGCTAAGGCTCCGATCGTAAATGCGGCCAGAACCGATGTTGTTCGATTTGTAGAATCAAGCAGGTCTTGAGACTGCAGACGTAAAACGAGGTGTCGGACTGTGATCAGAATGACTGGGATTGAGGTGGCTGGGATCAGAAAGATAAGCCTTGTTTGAATTGCACGCAGGTTGATCGTCAGCGCGAGATAGAGGGCAAATGCCAGGGCTGTCAGGCCGCTGGCGGCGATGCGGAAGTTGTAGTCCTTTGGATTGGCGGTAATGAATTCAGCAATCCAGACGGTCACGATAAAAAGGGTGCCGAGGATGAGCGTCACCCACCATGCGACGCCAGCTGGAATTGCGGCGAGAGTTATAGAGAGCACCCATGCTGTCAGTCCGGGGAGTGCCCAATGCTGCGCCGCTCTTACTTTCGAAGAATCCTGTGTTGATAGCAGCCAATTTGTACCTGTCACGGCGAGCCCACTAGTGAGTATGGCGTTAATTAACTGGGTATTAATGTTGATTTCTACAAGGATGCCGAGGGCATTGATCGTCGTTGACCACGATGGAATGCTGATGAACTCGCCCAGGACGTAGGCGAGCATGAGCGTTGCACTGACAGCGCTGAGCTGCTCGAAATTTGGGAGCCGGCGCAGATGGCCAGGCGTTGGACTCGCTTGAACGGAGTGATTGCTCATCGTCATTAATTAAGTACAGATTTACTTCCCGAGATCCTGTTCCCCGGCTTCGGTCAAACGGTTTGCCAGCAATATCGGTACTGCTGTCAGCAAGATGACGAAAAGTGCGACTACATTCGTGACCGGTCGATCGCGTGGGCGCGTGAGCTGTGAGAATATCCAGATCGGAAGAGTAGACTGCTGGCCGGCAGTGAAAGTGGTCACAATAACTTCGTCAAATGATAACGCAAACGCCAGCATGCCGCCTGCAAGTAGTGCCGTGGATAATTGTGGGAGAATCACATATCTGAAAGTCTGAAAGCCGTTTGCGCCGAGGTCCATCGACGCTTCTACCAGTGACCAGGACGTCCTTCTAAACCGCGCGATTACGTTGTTGTAGACCACGACCACGCAGAACGTCGCATGCCCGACGATGATGGTCCAGAACGAAAACGGCAATTCCATGAGACCGATTGCCGACCGAAGCGCGATCCCTGTGACGATCCCTGGAAGGGCAATGGGCAGGACCATCAAGAAGGAAACGGCTTCTCTGCCGAAAAATTTACTCCGGAAGACAGCGGCAGCAGCGAGTGTGCCGAGTATCAAGGCAAGCACGGTGGCAATGCTGGCAACCCGCACGGATAACCCGAAGGCATCCCAGAAGTCCGTCCGGTTAAAAGCAACACCGAACCACCGTGTCGTAAAACCTGGTAGTGGAAACGAAAAGGCCGCTTCATCGGTCGTGAATGCATACAAGCCAATAATCCACACAGGCAGGTTTAGAAACAGCACAACCATAAGCGTGGATAGCGACAGGATTCGAGATGGTCGCCGGTTGCTCATAAGGCTTCAAATGCTCCCAATTTTCTGGCCACCGTCAGGTAGATGCCCATGATTAACATCGGAACAGTCGTCATAGCAGCAGCAAGGGGGATGTTGCCGGATGTGCCCTGATGCGAAAGAACCGCCTGGCCGATGAAGAAACTGGAATTACCAAGGACGGTCGGGACGATGAAGTCTCCGAGCGTCAGCGAAAAAGTGAAAATTGACCCGGCCACGACACCGGGGAAGACAAGCGGAAGGGTGACTTTCCGAAAAGTCTGGGACGGCTTTGCTCCCAGGTCGCCGGATGCTTCCATGAGGGAAATCGGTACGCGCTCCAGCGCGGCCTGGATCGGTAAGACCATATACGGCAACCATACATAAACAAACACGACAAATATGCCGATCGATGAAATCGAGAGCGACGGACCTCCGATTACAGGAATGTTAAGAACGCCTTCGAGGAGCCAGGTCATTCCGAGTGTTTTGAACAGCCAGCTGATGATTCCTTCCTTAGCGAGGATTAATTTCCAAGAATACACTCGGACAAGATAACTGGACCAAAGCGGAAGCATCACGGATAGGTAAAGCAGGGCTTTCAATCTTTTGCCCGCAACACGCGCCATATAATAGGCTAGGGGGAACGCGAGCAATGCGCACATCAACGTCACAAGTGCAGCCATGGAGGCTGTTCTCTGGAAAATGTCCAGATTTGCTGCAGTAAACAGGCCCGAATAACTTCGGAGTGAGAACTGCCTGACGATTATTCCAGAAAAATCATCGAGGTAGAAAAAGCTGTTAATGAGTAATGAGACGAGTGACCCGAAATACACGACCCCCAGCCAAAAAACGGGTAGGGCCAGCATTAGCACGAGGAATACCGTTGGTCTCAAGTAAAGGAAATTCGATAAGCGCCGGATCATCTCAGTCCTCGCGAATGACATGGACGTGCGTTTGGTCCCACAGAAGCCGGACCATAGTCCCGCGCTTTGTGAGAACATCCATCGAGGTTGCATTAAGATTTTGCTGGACGACGGTCAATTCACCGCCTTTTTCCAGCTCGACGAGGTAGCGCGTGTACATCCCCAGGTAGACGACTTCCGACACTTTCCCTATCGTCGAATAATAGCCTTGCGGAATCGCGGAATGGATATCCGATATTTGAATTTTCTCCGGCCGGATAGAAAACGTCCCGGATTTGCCGGTGATTTCCAATGCTGAAGCACCGGAAACGAGATTAGAGACACCGACAAATCCGGCAACGAAGGATGTACCTGGAGCTTCGTATATCTCGGACGGCGTCCCGACCTGTTCGATCCGCCCGTGGTTGAACACTGCGAGGCGATCGCTCATCGTTAGCGCTTCCTCTTGGTCATGCGTCACATAAACGAAGGTGATGCCGACCTGGACCTGGATGTTCTTAAGCTCAATCTGCATCTGCTCGCGCAATTTCAAGTCGAGGGCGCCTAATGGCTCGTCCAAGAGCAGCACTCGCGGACGGTTGATTAGTGCCCTGGCCAGTGCCACGCGCTGCCGCTGGCCCCCGGACAATTGCGACGGTTTGCGATCACCGAGGCCGGGTAGTCTTACGAGCTCGAGCATTTCGTCAACGCGCTGGTTACGTTCCGGGCGCGGTGTTTTTCGGATCATCAAACCGTAAGCAATGTTTTCCGCGACGGTCATATGTGGAAAAAGCGCATAATCTTGAAAAACTGTGTTGACATCCCGGTCGTACGGTGGAAGTTCCGACACGTCGATGCCATGAAGCCGGATTTGACCACTTGTTGGACGGTCAAATCCGGCGATCATGCGCAAACAGGTTGTTTTTCCGGATCCGGATGGGCCGAGGAGGGTAAAAAACTCTCCATCGTAGATGTCGAGGTCGACTCCATCAACCGCCTTGACTTCGTCGAAGTATCTTCGGACATCAATGAAAGAGATTGCCGGAATGGTTGGGTCGATTGGTCCAGTCAATGCTACTCCTATTTCGAATCAGGCAATCTTTTTCAAACGCAGAGAATTAATAGAAATGTAACCTTCCCCGGTTTGAAGATATTTTTCGAGACTTTCTCTGGTTTCGGCGTACATCATATCCCATAAAAGCTGCGGCACAAATTTCACATGCCGTAATGCTTCCAATGCGTCCGCTTCCCATTGTTGCGAGCATCTGTCAAAATCTGTCGACCGGACGACTTTTCTGCAATCCTCGAAGATGCATACCAGTTCCATCGGGTAATTGACATTGAACATCCCATAATCTTCGAGAATTTGTTCGCCTTCCTGGATATCCCGCACAGCTATGTCTATTCCAAAACCGGTGCAAATCGTGTTGTAACGGCAGCAATGGTTAACGTATTTCGCATAATCCCAGCTGATCTCATAATCACCTCTGGCGTTAATCACCGCATAAGTGTCGATTACCTGGCTGAAAACCGGGTGGTCAAACATCTTGTGATCCGGCGGGATGACAATTTCGAGAGGATCTTCTACGTATACGATCGTGCCTTTTGGGATCATCCGGGTCGCAAAAACGCCGACGCCGATTTCCGGTGAAACGGTTCGAAGTTCAGTATGGGGGTGGATCATCGCTGGACCGGCTTTTTGGCTAATCGTGTGAGATCATCACATGTTTCGTGACCTGGTAGTCGCCGACAGCTTCAGACGAGAGGTCTTTTCCGAAACCGGACTGCTTAAAGCCACCGTGAGGTGTCTCGGAGGTTAATGGGATGTGATCATTTACCCAGACCGTGCCATATTCCAGGGCGGCTGAAACGCGCATTGCGCGACCGACGTCCTTTGTAAAGATGGAAGCGGCGAGGCCGTAAGGTACGTCATTTCCGTATTCCACCGCCTCATCATCGGTCGCAAAGGGCTGCAGTGTGATCACAGGTCCGAAAACTTCACTCTGAACGATTTCAGACTTTTGATCGACATCGCTTATTACAGTTGGCGCGTAATAGTATCCGTTATCCAATCCGGGCGGTATTGACCCGCCGAGGAGTATGCTGGCGCCTGCGGCTATTGCGCGTTCTACGTATCCTGAGACGCGTTCGCGCTGCCGTTCTGAAATCAGCGGTCCCACTTCTGTGGACTCATCCATCGGATCACCAACCTTGACGTTTCGCATCGCTTCTACAAGCGCTTCCTTCGCTGCATCAAATTGGCCCGCGGACGCATATACGCGGGTGGCAGCCGTGCAGTCCTGTCCGGTGTTATAAGTCGATGCCAGAGTGACCTTCTCTGCGACGGCATCCAGGTCAGCGTCTTCAAATACAAGAATCGGAGCTTTGCCACCCAGCTCGAGGTGAACTCGCTTGAGGGACCTGGCCGCAGTTTCCATGACACGCTTTCCGGTTTCAGTGGAACCGGTCAGGCTTACCATTCGAACATCCGGATGCTCTACGATTGCCTGCCCGACTTCATTGCCACCGGTAACGATATTGACGACCCCAGCAGGGATGCCGGCTTCAGAACAAAGTTCTGCGAGCATGAGCGTTGTGAGCGGTGTTGAAGGCGCAGGTTTTAGCACTACAGTGCATCCGGCCGCGAGCGCCGGTCCTAGCTTCCAGATTGCCATCATGAACGGGTAATTCCAGGGTGCAATTTGTCCGACAACGCCGACAGGTTCACGGCGAAAAATGGATGTGAACCCTCCGAGGTATTCGCCCGCATGTGAGCCGTGTACGTCTCGGGCCGCCGCTGCGAAAAACCGGATATTATCGACTGCAAACGGCATATCCGCGCCAAGACTCGCAAATTCATATGGTTTACCGGTATGCAGTGTTTCCGCAGTTGCGAAATCGGCAATCCGCGCTTCGACGAGATCCGCAAGCTTGAGAAGCGCATTGCTGCGCTCGCTGGGTGTCAGTTTTGACCACCGGCCGTCGTAAAATGCAGATTTTGCTGCCTGTACAGCCGCATCAACATCCGCCCGAGATGCGTCGAAGACTTTGGCGATCTTCTCCCGGTTTGCAGGGTTTTCGATCCACATCTGGCTGCCGCCCTGGCTGTCAGTCCATTTACCGTCAATCCAAAGTTTATATTCCATCATAGAGAGCCTCCGAAGG
>JBFGQG010000155.1:0-7645 GCA_041564295.1 Anaerolineales bacterium
GGAGAACATCCGCTCTCCTTCGGTTACAGCTTTAAAAACAGCGGACCGCTCCGCGCACATGCTGGTCGGGTAAGCGGCGTTTTCCACGTTAACGCCCGTGAAGGTTTTTCCGGATGTCGTCAGAAGCGCTGCGCCGACCGGATATGCTGAATAAGGCGCATAGGCATGTTTTCGGGCTGCGTTGGCCGTGTCGACCAGCGCCTGTTTTTGATTATCGTTTAGCATAAAAAAATCTTCAGTACCAGGCAGGATCCTGGGAAGGAGATGGAGGTGCTTCAGCCGTCATCGAGCGGGTTGCGCGCACTTTGCGAATCCGGCGCCCGGTAACCTGCTCCACAGTAAATAGTATATCATCACTCTCCGTCGACTCTCCTGTCTTTGGAATCCTGCCGAACCACGAATATAGCAGTCCACCCAGTGTGTCCGCGGTTTCTTTCGGAAGTTCAGTCCCCATAATCTGGTTGAATTCGTTGATGTCGATCTTGGCCTGGAAAACATATTCGTCGTCGTTAACTTTCTGAGCGAGCACTTCTTCTGCCTGGTCGTATTCATCCTGGATCTCGCCGACGATCTCTTCGACGATGTCTTCCAGCGTCACGATTCCGGCGACGCCGCCGTATTCATCGACAATAATGGCGATGTGGTTCCGCTCTGCTTGCATTTCAGCGAGTAATTCGCCGACTTTTTTGGTCTCTGGAATAAAATAAGCCGAGCGCAGATTGTTGCGCACACCGTCCGAATCTTTTCCTTCCCGGTAGAGCCGCAGCAGGTCCTTGATGTAGAGGACGCCGAGGACGTTGTCGATACTATCTTCATAGACCGGAACTCGCGAATAACCCGATTCGAGCATCATATCGATCGCCTGGAGCAGGGGCGTCTCAACATTCAAGGCGAGCAAATCGATGCGTGGAATCATGATCTCACGAACAGACTTATCACGGAACAAGAAAATCGAATTGATCATCTCGCGCTCATCCACTTCCAGCACGCCTTCTCTCGCGCTGGCATCGAGAATCAAGGTCAATTCGTCTTCCGTTACGCGGAAAAATCGCTTTGGCTGCGCCGGAAGCACCTTGCTGACCAGGAGGGGGATCACCAGAATCGGGGTGAAAAACAGGATAATGATGCGTGTGAAACCCGCTAACAGGATGGCCCATTTTTCCGGGTCGAGCAGCACGGTGCTTTCCACCATTTGCTCGACAAGCGCCGTTACAAGTCCAACAGCCGCAATGACGAATAACAGCCCAAGATAGGAAAAATCCGTTCCGACGGTTAAAAGATAATAACCGCCTGACAGTCCCGCCAGCAGGAAGCGGAGGGCAACATGGCTCGTCTGCATGTTGAAAATTAAGCGCGACCGGTGAGACAGCTGTTCTGCTGCGCGCTGCCGGGCTTTTTCGCTGTAGGTTGTGCTTGTCAGGAGTTTTTCATAACGTGTATTCGTGAAACCGATTTTTGCGGCCGTCACGAATACGTCTATGATCAAGCTGAGTAAGAAGAGAAGTAAAGTAATTTGTAAGTTTAGCACGATTTGTTATTGGTTTCCATTCAGCAGGATAATTGATCAATTCCCTGCGGTCAAATTCCTTTCTTTTCGGCGGGACAGGATTTTCTCAGCCTCCGCCAGATGTTCAGGTGTGTTGATCCCGATGGCCTCTTCAGCGTCTTCGACGACGATCGCCTGCACCCTGTAACCGTCCTGCACCGCGATTTCTACGAGGTCCGTCAGAAAATATTCGCCTTTGGGCGATACTTTTACCCGTCCGAGGGCGTCCCAGAGCCACTCGTCATCGCAGGCATATGCGCCGACATTGAGTTCCCGGATTTCGAGCTGCTCTGGGGTAGCAACGGCTTCTTCTACAACGGCCGTCACACCGTCGTCGCTGCCGCGCACAATCCGGCCGAAGCCGCGCGGATTTTCCTCGATCACTGTCAGCATGGTGATCGGGGATGACCCGGTTGCCTGGGTATGCACGAGCTTGCTGATTGTTTCGAGGGTGAACAACGGCATATCCGCGCTGGTGAGCAGGATGATGTCCGCGTTCCTGCGCACCAGGTCTTCGGCCTGGCGGACCGCATGTGCAGTGCCGAGTTGTTCTTTCTGGTAGACGTAGTCTGCCATGCTGCCCACGGTAGTGCGCACCAGGTCAGCGCCATGGCCGACCACGAGGACGGGTCTACGCCCGGTCACCTGCTGCATTGTCTCGACCGAATAGCAGACCATCGGTTTTCCAAGGATAGGATGCAATACCTTCGGCAGGTCGGAGTGCATGCGCGTGCCTTTCCCTGCTGCCAGGATAATTGAAGTCGTTTTCATAATTGCGGTTTATTTGACCTGGACGGCATGCTGAAAAGCGCCAGGCTTTGAACGAAAAAATCACGAGTCCGTGAATCACTACACGACTCGTGATCATAATCTACAGCTTCTCGGTATCTAAGGGGGTCGTCGTCAGTTAGGGAACTCATTCAAAAAAGTAGCCGGGGCGCCTGGACTCGAACCAGGATCAACGGATCCAAAGTCCGCTGTGCTGCCATTGCACCACGCCCCATCAACCCTGATTTAGGGCGGGCGAATTGTAACATATTTTTCCGGAGAACTACTGTGTCATCAGCCGAAAACCTTTCGATGTAAATAAAAGCATTCGGCCGTTTGATCGGTTCAGCACCGGAATAGAGCACAATATTTGATTTTCGCGAGAACTGTTTACCACAGGCCCTAATTATTATCTTCCGGGATTAGACCGAGGCGCAGGGCCTGGTCGTAGGAGAGCGAATCGGGTGTGAGCGGGCCGGTCCCGACAGCTTCTTCTCCGGTTTCCCAGAAAGCGTCGGCATTTTTCAGGGATGTTTGCGCCGGTTCAATCAATAATGATTCCAGTTCCTGGTCGTGTCCTTCCTCGTCGTCGATGGCGACATCGATCGGTTCTGAGGCAAATGGCGGTGCAGTCTTCGGTTCGTCAATTTGCATTGGGACCCCAATTTTTTCCAGAATCAAGGCGATATCGGTGTGAGCCCTGTGAATTTTTTCGTGGAGAGTGCTGGTGTCAGCGCCGGAGATGAGATGGCGTGTGGCTACGACCAACGCATGTGAACTGCTGATCGAAGACATAACGAGGTCGTAGGTTTCGCCGTAATAGAAATGGATATTTCTCTGGTTCGTCTGGCCGAGAATGTGCGATACTTTGAGCCCCTGGCTGTAGGCAGACATCAGTGAGGGGAGGATTGACGCTTCGAATTCTGGATCCTGAAGGCTTCCGGCCCGGATGATCACCTCGCCACTCTCGTTCACGAGGCTCACACACTCGGCTTTGATTTCCTGGCGCAGGTCGGCCATGCGGTCCGAAACATTCATTTCGGGCACTGCATTTTCCGTTTCGCTGACCGGCTCGACAGCTTGTTTGCGATCAAGACTCGGCGGCTCGATTTCCAGAAGTTCGGCGACCACAGCCAGGAACTCCTGCAACGGCACCGGCTTCAAAAAGTTGGCATCCACGCCGGCGGCGAAGGCTTCCGCATGTGAATCTGACCTGGGTGTTCTGCTCAGGAAGATCGTTTTCACCCCCGGCCTTACAAGCCGGACAGCCCTTACGAGTTCTGCCCCGGGCATCCCGGGAAGTCGCGTATCGGTCACCAACACGTCGACGGGGTTGAGGCGCGCTTCCAAAAGCGCTTCCTCCCCGGACAGCACGCCGGTCGTAATGACGGTCTTAGGCAGGTTTTCGAGCGCTTCTTGCAGGGCGCGAGTATGCTCGCGCTGGCTGTCGACGATGAGGATGCTGTATGTCATAAGTAACGAAATAAAAAAGGTACGCCGGGCCTTGTTAATCCACCGAACATCTATATGCTAAAAGTATAGAGACTTTCGGCGGATAGCACAACCCACGTACCCCTTTACATTTTCCGGGTAAATCCTGATTTGTTTTATTCTATTAGCCAGCAGGCAACCCAGTGCTCCTGGGCCGCTTCCTTGAAGACCGGCTCTTCCTCGGAGCATATGTCCATGGCGACCGGGCAGCGTGGGTGGAAACGGCAGCCGCTTGGCGGGTTAAGCGGGCTGGGGACATCACCATTGAGGAAACTGCGTTCGCGCTTCATGTTCGGATCCGGGACCGGGATTGCAGACATCAAAGCCTGCGTGTATGGGTGAAGCGGATTCCGGAACAGTTCTATGCGAGGGGCCATTTCGACGATCTTACCGAGATACATAACCGCGACGCGATCGCAGATGTGTTCGACCACAGACAGGTTGTGGGCGATGAAAAGATAAGTCAGTCCGAAGTCGTCCTGGAGATCTGCGAGAATGTTAAGGACCTGGGATTGGATCGATACGTCCAGCGCAGAGACCGGCTCATCGCAGACGATGAACTGGGGCTGAAGGGCTAGTGCGCGAGCAATGCCGATGCGCTGTCGCTGCCCACCGGAGAATTCGTGCGGGTAGCGACGTGCATGGTAGTCTTCCAGTCCGACTTTCTTCAGCATATCGATGACGATATCGAAACGCTCTTTCGGTGAGCCGACGCGGTGAATTTTCAACCCTTCGGCGATCGATTCGCCGATCGGCATCCTGGGGTCCAGTGAAGCATACGGGTCCTGGAAAATAATCTGCATATCGCGGCGCATCGCTTTGAGCTCGCTTCTCCGCAGATTGAACACGTCGACTTTGCCGAGGCGGACAGAACCGCTCGTCGGTTCGATCAGGCGCAGCATGGTGCGACCTACCGTGGTCTTGCCGCAGCCCGATTCGCCGACGAGCCCCAGTGTCTCGCCTTTCTTGACGTAAAACGAAACGTCGTCAACTGCCTGGACCCATGCCACGATTCGCTGCAGCAGACCACCGCGCACGGGAAAGTATTTCACAAGATTCTTTACTTCTATCAAGCGCTCTGCGCTTCCATTTTTTGTATCTACGGTCTCCGTCATCCAATGCCTCTTCTAAATTGGTCTCTTTTCATGGTTTGCCGGAAGACACTTCGGCGGTCTCACAATCCATGTGAAAACGCCGAAGTTGCTTCCGGCGATCCTTTTTATTTCAGCGGTGCCTTGTGGTTGTCATCGTCCTGGTAAAGCCAGCAGCGCACTTTGTGGCCCGGTCGTGCCAGGATGAGATCGGGCTCGACTTCCTGGCAAATAATGAGTTTGTTTTCAACGCGCGCTCGACAACGGGGAGCGAAGCGGCATCCGGGAGGCAGGTTGACGAGGTTCGGAACGCCGCCAGGGATGACTTCGAGTCGATCTTTAACCACCCCGAGGATCGGGATGGATGCAATCAGGCCTTGTGTATACGGGTGCAGCGGTTCTGCAAAGACCGTTTTGACGTCCGATTCTTCAACAATCCGGCCGGCATACATTACAGCAACTCGGTCCGCCATCTCAGCAACCACACCCAGGTCGTGGGTGATCAGGATCACGGAAGTGCCCATTCGCGCACTCAGGTCGCGCATCAGGTCGAGGATCTGAGCCTGGATGGTGACATCGAGCGCTGTTGTCGGTTCATCTGCAATGAGAAGCTGGGGATTGAGCGCAAGCGCCATCGCGATCATGACGCGCTGTGCCTGGCCGCCGGACATTTCGTGTGGGAATGCGTGAGCTTTGCTTTCCGGATCGGGAATTCCGACGAGTCGCAGCAGTTCAACCGCACGTTCCCAGGCTTCTTCGTTGCCCATGTCGCGGTGGATCGTCAGCACTTCAGCAACCTGGTCGCCGACTTTGAAGACCGGGTTTAGACTGGTCTGGGGTTGCTGGAAAATCATGGACATGCGGTTGCCGCGCATTTCCACCATTTCAGCTTCAGAGAGATGGAGCAGGCTCCTCCCTTCAAACGTGATCTCCCCTTCAATAATTTTTCCGGGAATACCGATCAGGCGCATGATCGAGAGAGAAGTAACACTTTTACCACAGCCGGATTCTCCGACGAGGCCAAGCACTTCGCCGGGAGCGACGTAGAAGTCAACGCCGTCGACAGCTTTTACAATTCCATCTTCTGTGTAGAAATAAGTTTTAAGGTTTTTTACTTCGAGGAGTGAATTTGGGGTTTGATCAGTCACAGACTTCCTCACAAAGTTAAATTCAACGCCTAGAGAGTTCCGGCTCTGGCGCGAGCATATTGTAACACTTTCTTATGCAACGTGCCCTCGGGTAAACGCGGAGTATTTTTCATTTACACAACCGTCACGGAAAGATTATGCATCAGGCTGCTGCCGTTCGGGAAAACGTTATCCAGAACGCCAAATGTACCGCTTGCTGTTTGAGGGATGCCGTTTCCGTCTGTCGCCCGCGCGACTACGACATATTTGCCGGGTACAGGATTCGCCCATTCCCAATTCCATAAGGTCCAGACGCCTTTGTTCGGGCCCGGCGCCAGTTCCGCCTGCTGCCATGTCGCCCCGTCGTCCACACTCACTTCTACAGACTGGACACCAGACGTATCCGCCATCGCAATGCCGGTGATGAAGTATGGTTCACCTGCCGGGATGGTCTGGCGCAACCTTGGCGTCTCGATCCGGGAATTGATCTGGATTTCCGCCGTGTTCGACCAGCCTTTTGTCTCCCATGTACCGATTGAATCGCGTTCGGAAACGCGGATCGAAGTAACCCACTTCGGTTGTTTCTGACCGTACACGCCAGGCAACAGGAGCCTGGCCGGGAAACCGTGGGCGACGGTCAGCGGTTCGTCGTTCATTTCGTAGACGACGAGGCTGCGCTCGTCCAATGCCAGCTCGGTCGTGATGCTGGTTTCATATTCGTCAGCAGAAAGAAAGAGGACGTACTGCCCTTGCGGTTGAATCCCCGCTTCTTCCAGCAGTGCTTTCAAGGAAGCGCCTTTCCATGTAGCATTCCCGATGAGCGTGCCGCCCACAGGATTGCCGATACATTCAAGGGTGCGCATAACCTCGACAGACGGACGCAGCCGGAGTTGGGTCAGGCTGAGGGAGAGCGGCGTATCTACCAGGCCGGTGATATTCAACCGCCAGTTGAATTCATCCGGTTTGGCTACGCCGTTAAAGCTCTGGACGTAAAATTCCTCGATCGGCGTCAACCGCCCGGCTTCAAACCCTTCCGGGAGGGTCGGCATTCCGGTTATTTCGATCGGCGTGGTCGTTTCAGGTGTTGGCGTGGAGGGAGCAGATTCAAGGTCCGCTGTTGCAGTCGCCGAATGAGATTGGACGGCAGTCGTTGCGGTTGGTGCAGCTTTCTCAGGAGTCGCGCCACTTGGGGCCGGTGTACATGAGGATAATATCCATGCGCCGGCCCCAAGTGAGATAAGCTTTAAAGCATCTCGCCGCGATATACGCGAATCAATGTCCAGCTTTTCAAAGCCCTCAGGCATCGCAGAAAGGGTTTATTTCTTCAGGCGAGGATCAAGCGCATCGCGCAGGCCGTCGCCGACATAGTTGAATGCCAGGGTGCAGATAAAAATGGCCATACCCGGATAAAACACTTTCGCAGGCTGTGTCCACATGTCGTTCTGGTATTCGTTCAGCATGTTGCCCCAGGTCGGGATCGGTGGTTGGATCCCGAAACCCAGGAAGGACAGGGCTGATTCAAGGATAATCACGCCGCCCAAACCGAGCGTGGCCGCAACAATAATCGGTGCAAATGCGTTGGGGATCATATGGCGAATAATGATCGCAAAGTCGTTCATCCC
>JBFGQG010000156.1:0-7570 GCA_041564295.1 Anaerolineales bacterium
CCAGCTTTACACTCGTCACGTACCAAGGCACAGAACCATCAAATTGACCTTCGAGGTCTTCTTCCAGCTTGTGAACCATGTCCATAAAACCACATGGGCCAGCTGCCAGCAGGTCGAGTATCGCCTGCCTTACGGCGTGGTATTTTCCGGCGTCAATATTAACGCCCTGTTTTTCAGCGTCTGAGTGAATGGTCTGAAACTTAGCGCTCATCTAGAAATCCTCCGGGCTAACCAACTGCAGCCTGTGACATTCATCATCGGTGAAGGGCAGGTCTGTATAGCTGCCTGTGCTCTGCCTGCATATCAGGCGTGAATAAAATCATGCCGGTAGGGGCATCATCATTCCGCCCGAAAAATGTAAACCGCACACCACCCCGCGGTTAAACTTCCAGACCGTCGTTTCCACTCAGACGAAGTCCGGTCATTCATCTGCCTGCCCTCCGCTGCGAAAGGCCGACCACGTTGCCGTCCAGGTCGTAGACCGCAGCGAGCACATCACCCCACGGCTTCGCAGCCGGCGCATACCGGACTTGAGCGCCCAGCGCAACAAACCGGTCGAACACCGCTTGCAGGTCGTTCACCCGAAACCACAGGGTCACTGCACCTGGTGATTCGAAACCTTCTTCTACCTGGTCGAAACCGAGGTAAAAGCTCCCAACGCTGTAGCCGATATGCCCGGGGCTCTCGTTCGGATCACCCAGTTGCAGACCCTCATTATAAAACGTTGCCAGGGCCGTCATCTGCTTCGTGAATACGATCGCCGTATCTATGGATGCGTCTGTTTGCAGCCCTGGTGATCGGTGGGTTTCGCGCATCTCCAATGTGTGCTGCCGCAGAATCTCAAGCTGGCCGGCATGGTAGGTTTCGTGCCACCCGAGACCGGATAGATGCTGCCAGCGAGGCCTCTGGCCAAAACGCGTTTCAACCACCTGCGCGAGGAAACTTTCATTCGCCTTACCCAGCGCAGTTTCCAGCATGGCCTGCGAACTCGTGAAACGCTCCAGCAAATTCTCCAAAGGCACTTCGATGCCCGGACGAATAGGGTCGGAACCGGTCTTATAGAGGCCTTGCTCGTCCGGCTGCCAGTTGAACGGCGTTTCAAGGAACTGCAGCGCTTCAGCGCGTCCGTTGACCATGTGGCCGACCACCCAATTCATACAATTGGCCTGAAAATTGGGCGTTTGTAAAGCCTCTGTCTCTGAAATCCCTTCTACCAGCCGCATAGCGAGTGCGTGGTTGGATCGAAAAGCATTGGAAATCTGTTCTGCGGAGATCATACGGTACTCCAGGTGCTCCCCGGATCAGGTCGGAGGAAGCGCGAACCTAGTGGGTAGCAAGCAGTCGCGACAGGCGGTCCATGGCCTCCTCCCAGAAAAACTTTAAGGATTCGGCCTGCCTGGCATTCGACAGGTTAATGTGGCGAACGGTCATTAAACTCGTACCCTGGCTTGTTTGTGAAAAATCTACAATCAGGCCGGTTATCTCGTCCGACCAATTGATGCGCAATGTGCGGAAGGGGATGGCTTTGCGGATCAGAATCGGGTATCCCGGAAGCCACCGGCTCCGCGACGCATCATCTGCCCATGCCCGAAAGAGACTCTCTTCGCTGGTTTCAAACGATCGGGCAACCTTGATTGTAAGAGATTTATCGCGGAATCGGGAAATCCGCCTGCCACGGGCCTGTTCGTAACCGACCGTCACCATCCGGCTCCACCAGCCCGATAGCCCCTCCGTCTCTTGCAGGTAACGTTCAATCTCCTGTTGAGGGAGGCTGCCGGCGCCAGCCCGGTCCAGTAATACGAACCATTCTTGCCAGTCTTTTCCAGTCGCATTAGCAACGGCATCGCTGCGCATTCCAGCAGCATATTCATGAATACCAGGGGACGACATATTGACCTCCTTGGTGGTGTTGGGGGAGACAGGATAATTATAGTAGAACATATGTTCTTTTGCAAGGGGTTGGACGTGCGGCGTGTCGCGTGTAAAACGCAAAGTGCAGGGCGGACTCTGCACCCTGCACTCTGAACTGGGAACTTGAAACCAGGTACTAGTGCTGCCCGTCCCTGCAGCGAGCCGGCCAGAGGCCGTACTGAAGAATTTTCTCCGCCTGCTCATCAGTGATGGCGCTGTCTTCCAGCGCGTTATCAACTATCCCGGGTGTCGCAGCATCCAGCGCTGAGCGGTATTCGAGCACAGTGAGCCCGGCATCATTGACGATTTCTTCCAGTGGTGTTCCTTGCTGCAGTGCTGCTTGCAGTTCCTCGACTTCCATTCCAAGGATCTCAGCGGAAGCTTCCAGTACATAGTCATTCAACGGTCCGAAGCCTCTTTTGTGATCGCGATCACGACGATGGTCCATGCGGCGCTGCAAACCGTTAGCCAGGATTCGCCGGGCCTGTTCCTCTGTTATCACACCATCTTCGAGCGCTTCTTCAACGATGCCAGGGAGCGCAGCAGCCATCGCTTCCTTAAATTCCTCAGGAGTCAGGCCTGCATTTTCGATCAATTCCGACATCCGGATTCCACCGGCCAACGCTTCCTGCAGTTCTTCAACCGTCATGCCGAGAATCCGCGCGACGGCTTTTTCGAAATAGGGCTTCAAGACTCCGCGGAGGTCCGTTTCACCGTTCGATCGGGGATCGACCTCCTGTGCAAAAGGCGCATCAAAGCCTGTTTTGGCGTTTGCGAACGAGAATGCCGTCAATCCGAGGACTGCGACGATCGCGATGGCCAGACTTCCTAAAAGTATTGTGCGTTTCATGTTTTTCTCCTTTTCTTCCGCTTGCGGCGGTGCGTTAGTTCTCATGCAAAATATAGCTTTCACCTTTGAATATTCTATGAAGCCGGTGCAAAATCGATATAGGCGGGTTGTAAACGCCCTGTAAAATCAGCGCGCCTTTCTCGTTCGCCCGGATAGACGGGTTGGGATATAATCGCCGCATGGAAAGCGTAAACAGGTCCGCCAATCGCCAGATCGCCCGGGCGGCGGGAGTGGTGATGGCGGGTTTTGTTTTAAGCAATGTCACCGGTCTTATCCGGCAGATCCTGGTTTCCAACGCCTTCGGCACGCAGACCGAGATCGACGCCTTCAACGCCGCGGCGCGCGTCCCGGATACACTCTTCGTACTGGTCGCCGGCGGGGCGCTCGCATCGGCCTTTATCCCCACTTTTACCGAATTCATTGAAAAGGATGCGCGCGAAGACGCCTGGGAACTCGTTTCGGCTGTGCTGAATCTCGTATTCCTGATCCTCACAGCGATCAGCGTTTTTGCCGCCGTTTTTTCACTTCCTCTGGTGAAATACGTTCTGGCGCGCGGTTTTTTGCCCCCCCAGCAGGCACTGACGGCCGAACTGCTTCGTATTTTGCTCGTTTCCCCGGCCATTTTCGGCGTCAGCGGGCTGCTGATGAGCATTCTCAACACGCACCAGCACTTCCTGCTCCCCGCCCTGGCGCCGACTCTGCATTGGATCGGCTGGATCATTGGGGTGTTATTTTTCGTTCCCGGCCTGGGCATCTACGGGCTGGCCTGGGGCGCCGTGTTAGGGGCAGTGCTGCACTTACTCGTCCAGGTACCGGGTCTGCGCAGGTTGAAAGGCCGGCGGTACTCGTTGACGCTGGGCCTCCAGCTCCCCGCCGTGCGCGCAGTCGTCCGCCTCATGGGCCCCCGCGTTTTCGGTACAGCGGTCGTGCAGCTCAATTTCTGGGTCAACGTGATCCTGGCGACGGGGATGCCAGAAGGAAGCCTGACCGCCATCGGCATCGCCTTTGCAGTCATGACGATGCCGCAGGTTGTCATAGCCCAGGCCATTGCCATCGCGGCTTTGCCCACGTTCTCGGCGCAGGTCGCCCGCGGGGCGCTTGCGGATATGCGGGCGTCTCTCTCCGCGGTACTTCGTGGTGTGCTGCTGCTCTCCGTACCTGCGACGATCGGCCTGATCCTCCTCCGTTTCCCCGTGGTGACCCTGCTTTTCGAGCGTGGAGAATTCGACGCTCGGTCCACTGAACTCGTGGCCTGGGCGCTGCTCTGGTATACCGCAGGCCTGGTCAGCCACTCGGTGGTTGAGATTGTGAGCAGGGCGTTTTATGCCTTACACGATACCAGGACGCCGGTTTTTGTCGGTGCGGCGGCGATGGGCTTGAACGTGGTTCTCAGCATCAGCCTGGCGGCCTGGTTTGATTCGATAGGCTGGATGCCCCACGGAGGCCTGGCGCTGGCGAACACGATTGCAACCACCCTGGAACTTGTCGTGCTGCTCGTGCTGATGAGGAACCGATTGGCGGGCTTAAGAGGGAGGGAAATCTTGAACGGATTGGGCCAGGCTGCTGCAGGCGCAGCCGTGATGGCTGCTGCCATCCTGGCCTGGCAGGCGATCAGCACATCAGTCTGGATGGAAGTCGTTGGCGTGCTGGTCGGCGGGGGCGTCTATGCTGTAATGATGCTCGTTCTGCGCGTGGCAGAGGTGGGGGAGCTGGCAGGCGTCGTGCGCAGGCGGATTCAGAGTTAAGCCTTCATACGGGCTGTGGCGAAAAGACCGTTATTGTATACTTAGCCCATGACGAAACGCGGTACATCCACCAGTTCGTTTGGGTCCAACCGGCGGGAGAACCACGATGCCTCACGTTTTTATAACAGCCGGCTGTATCATGGGGTGAAACCGCAGGCCGGCGAAGTCGAATACCGGGAGAACATGCTGCCGAAAGAGGCCGTCGACAAGATTTTTTCCGCCTCGGCCGAACAAATGGACGAACTGCCGGACTGTTCCGTGCATTTGATGGTCACTTCACCGCCTTACAACGCCAGCAAGGAGTACGACGAAGACCTGACCCTGCAGGAATACCTGGATTTGCTGCGCGGCGTCTGGCAGGAAACGCACCGCGTGCTCGTACCGGGCGGGCGGGCCTGCATCAACGTGGCCAATCTCGGCCGCAAACCTTACATCCCTCTCCACGCGTTTATCATTCTCGATATGCTCGAACTGGGCTTCTTAATGAGGGGAGAAATCATCTGGAACAAATCGGCCAGCGCGGGCAGTTCCACTGCGTGGGGCAGCTGGCTCTCCGCTTCCAACCCTGCACTACGGGACGTGCACGAATATATCCTGGTCTTCAGCAAAGCCGGATTCAAGCGTGAGAACCCGGCAGACCGGCCCAGCACGATCGAACGCGACGGTTTCCTGGACTGGACGAAGAGTATCTGGGACATGCAGACGGAATCGGCGCGTAAGGTCGGGCACCCTGCGCCGTTCCCCGTGGAACTGCCCCGCCGCCTGATCGACCTGTATACATTCGAGGGGGAAGTGGTGCTGGACCCATTCATGGGCAGCGGTTCAACAGCGATCGCCGCCATAGAACGCGGCCGGTTGTATGTTGGGTACGAAGTGGATGAAGCTTACGTCAGCCTTGCCCAGGAGCGGATCAAGGCAGAGACCGGTATCCCCCGAATCTGAAACTCATTTATCCACAAAGATTCTATCGCCTTTGACCACTTCACCGATTTCCCAGGCATCCTGGCCGGCTGCATTCATGCTGGTAAGCAGGTCAGATAACTGGTCAGCTGACACGGCGAGGAGCAGGCCGCCACTGGTCTGCGCGTCGAAGAGCAGCATCTGCTCTTTTTCGCTCAGCGATGGATTGAAATCGACATGGGGACTGAAATGAATCCGGTTATCTGACGTACCACCGGGGAAAGTCCATTCGTCCGCGAACTTACGAGCGCAGGATATGAACGGGATCTTGCTGTATTTGAGCCGCAATCCCACCCCTGAAGCGGACGCCATTTCCCAACCGTGACCCAGCAGCGAATACCCCGTCACATCTGTGCCGCCGCGTACGCCGTACTGCATAGCCATTTCCGACGCCGTCCGGTTCAACTGCATCATCCAGTGCACGGCCTCCTCGATATCCTTGTCGCCGGCAATTCCGCGCTTGATCGCCGTCGTTGTCACCCCGAAACCAAGGGGTTTCGTCAGGATCAGCACGTCGCCGGGGCGCGCACCGCCTTTCGTTATGTGTTTGTCAGGATGGACGAAACCGATGACGACAAGACCATACTTCGGTTCCTCGTCCTGGACCGTGTGGCCGCCGGCCACCACAACGCCGGCCTCTTTCGCTTTTTCTGCTCCGCCGCGCAAAATCTCTCCGATGATATCCGGCGAGAGATTGGTCGGCATGTTCGCGATATTGAGTGCCAGGAAAGGTTTTCCGCCCATTGCGTACACGTCCGAGAGACTGTTGGCGGCAGCAATGGCGCCGTATTCGTAAGGCGTGTCGACCACCGGCGTGAAATAATCGGTAGTGATGACGAGCGCGCGCGTTTCGTCCAGCCGCCAAACGGCGGCATCATCCGGCGAACCCAGGCCAACGAGCAAATCCGGTGTTTCAGAAGGATCGAAGATCCCTTCGAGGGGGCGCAGCACCTGCGCCAGCGTTTCAGCGCTGAGCTTGGAGGCTCAACCGGCGCATTTCGAAAGGGATGTCAGCCGGATTTGTTTGCCGGAAGGGGGCTGTGCAACATCAGACATGCGAGGATTATAAAGGGAATCGCTCCCGCGCTGTCAGATTTTTAGAAAAGATTCACATATAATTCATATATGCGAGTCTTAAAAGTATTCCCCTTGATCGTTTCAGTTTTTCTGTCGGCGCTGACCGGTAACTGGGTCGGGGGACAGATCCGCATCGCACAAACCGGCCAGCCCTTCAATCCCCTGATCTGTGAATTTGAAACGGACCGCCGGCGTTACCGCAATTTCCCTTCCTTAACCCGGTTTTACCCTGCCGTTTTCTTCGCTGCGCTCGCAAAGCCACGCTGGTTCTGGGCTTTCGCCGGTGGTGTACTGATGGGCTTGATTGTGGACGAACGACTCGAACAGGCCCTATTGAAAAAGGTCTTTGCCTATTTAGAAGGCTAAGTTGATATGAAGCTGCCGTTCCCGGTCAGCGAGAATTACAAAGCCCGCGTGCGGAATTTCCCCGGCGGAGCGAGCTGGTTTGCGCGCCTCCCCGACCTGCTTCAAGCCTGCGCGGACCGCTGGTCGCTGACTCTCGAGCCGCCGTTCGAACTCTCTTACAACTATGTCAGCCCGGCAGTTCGCGCAGACGGACTCGAGGTGGTCTTGAAAATTGGCCTGCCGTTCTCCGAATTCAGCAGCGAAGCTGCGGCGCTTGCGATCTACAATGGCTCAGGGATCGTAAAGCGAATAGCTTTCGCACCGGACCTTAACGCGATGCTGCTGGAAAGGATTCGACCGGGGATGTTGCTATCCGAACTCGGCGATGATGACCGGATGACCAGCGTCGCGGCGCATGTCATGTCCAGGTTGTGGGTTCCCGCTCCGGCAGAACACGCCTTTCCGACCACGTCAGATTGGGCGGGGGGACTGGGCCGCTTGCGGGAGCGCTTCAACGGCGGGACCGGTCCAATTCGGTCCCGGCTCGTCGATAAGGCATAATTGAAGTCCGATGAGCACCGCGATTCGCGACCTCTGCTTCCTCGCTGGAAAGGCAGTGCTGGCCTGTCTGGTTACGCTGCTGCTGGACGACCTGCTGGGGAACCCCGACCACGTGTCGTCC
>JBFGQG010000157.1:0-7535 GCA_041564295.1 Anaerolineales bacterium
CAACGGCAACCGATACGCCTACACCGATCCCGCCCACACCTACGCCAACGGCAACCGATACGCCTACACCGATCCCGCCCACACCTACGCCAACGGCAACCGATACGCCTACACCGATCCCGCCTACCCCCACGCCTACGCTAACCGATACGCCTACACCGATCCCGCCTACCCCCACGCCGACCGATACCCCGACGCCAATCCCGCCCACACCTACACCAACGGATACCCCGACGCCAATCCCGCCCACACCTACACCAACGGATACCCCGACGCCAATCCCGCCTACCCCCACGCCGACCTTTACACCGACACCGAGTGTGATCTATGTAAGCTCCAGCTCGGGCGGCAGCGCGGACGGAGTCTCCTTCACCGATGACGATATCCTGGGTTTTGACCCCGGTAGTGGAACCTGGTCAATGGTTTTCGACGGTTCTGATGTCGGTCTGGACGAGGACCTCAACGGTTTCCTTTTCCTGGACGACGGCAGTATCCTGATGACAGTCAAGGAAACCAACAGCCTTCCGGGAGTTGGCAACGTTGATGACTCAGACATCGTCCGGTTCTTCCCCACCTCACTTGGACCGAGTACAGCGGGCACATTCAGCCTGTTCCTGGACGGTTCCGATGTGGGTCTCAGTAACAGCAGCGAAAATATTGATGCCATTGGCGCGTCGCCGGACGGACGGCTGGTCATCAGCACCAGCGGTTCATTCTCAGTCCCCGGTGTTACAGGCAGGGATGAAGATCTGCTGGTTTTCAACGCCACCAGCTTTGGCGACAGTACCAGCGGCAGTTTTGAGCTGTATTTCGATGGCTCAGATGTCCAGTTAGATGTAGAGGATATCGAAGGTACCTGGATTGACCCGCTCAATAACGACGTTTATCTTACCGTGAACAACCCCTTCGCCGTCACCGGCGCCTCTGGAGACGCAGCAGACATTTTCACCTGCACACCAGGCAGCCTGGGCGCCAGCACAAGCTGCAGCTACAGTCTCTTCTGGGATGGTTCGGCCAACGACTTTGCTGGTGAAAACACCGACGGAATCAGCCTTGGAGCCGATGCCAGTATCACCATACCGGGTGGAGGACCGACTCCGACACCAACCAACACGCCGGTAGGACCTACTCCAACTCCCACCAATACACCTGTAGGACCAACACCGACACCTACACCCACCCCAACGCCAGGCGCCGGCGAGACAATCTATGCCAGTTCCAGCTCCGGTGGGGACGCAGGCGGTGTCTCATTCAGAGATGAAGATATCCTTGCTTACGATACCGGCAGCGGTACCTGGTCGATGTACTTTGATGGTTCGGATGTCGGCGTGGGGGGCGAGGACCTCAACGGTTTCCTGATCTTAGATGACAACAGCATTTTGATGACCTTTCAAAGCAGCTTTACCCTGCCAGGAGTCGGTACTGTGGATGATTCAGACATCTTGCAATTCTTCCCAACTTCAACCGGTTCGAATACCGCCGGCAGTTTTAGCGTCTTCTTCGATGGCTCGGATGTTGGTCTGAGCAGCAACGGTGAGGATATTGACGCGATCGGCGTATCACCACTTGGTAATTTGGTGATCAGCACAACCGGCTCATTCAGTGTCCCCGGCCTTTCCGGCAGAGATGAAGACCTGATTGAATTCACAGCTACCAGTTTCGGCTCGTCAACCAGCGGTAGTTTTGCCATGTACTTTGATGGCTCCGACGTTGAACTGACGAGCAGCGCGGAAGATGTTGGCGGAACCTGGATTGACGCTGGAACGAATGATATTTACCTGACGACACAGGGAAGTTTCTCCGTGACCGGTGCCAGTGGTGATCAATCGGACATCTTCGTCTGTGTTCCTGATACGTTGGGCAGCACCACCAGCTGTACTACGTTCAGCCTCTTCTGGGATGGCTCTGCCAATGGCTTTGCCGGTGAAAGGCTGGATGCGTTTTTCATAACCCCGTAGAATCCATCCCTCCTGAGTCAGTTAGAGAGGGCTTTCCAGCCGGAAGCCCTCTCTTTTCTTTATATAGGCAGAAATAGTTTTATCGAGCAATTGCGCTCGCCTAACAGGGATACATGCTCGCTTAATTGATCAACCTGCAACTGGGATGTCTCTATCCTGTAACGTTCATCGAGGTTATTTGTTCACAACCTGCCCGGCATGTCGACCAGATTTTGGGACAGCTTCATCTCCGCTTCCGGCGGGCCGTATATTTTGCTGTGATTTCCAGGTATTGTGCACCGAAAAGCTGGCTGGGTTCGATATGCGTGTGTTCCCACCATTCGTTCCACGAAGTGATAAAGATCCAGTCCGGGTCGCTTTCATTCGCTGCCTACCAGGTGTAGCGGCAAAATGAGCCGTTTTCGCGGTCCCTTACCAGGCCTACACGTGTTGGTTGGAGGGTGTCATCATAACCCGGCTGGACCGTCTCGGCCCATATTTTCGGCGTTGGGTCGTCTGCAAACAGGACATGTTTGCGGACGCACTGCTATATGTATTGGAAGTGTGAATGCCGTTGGAACAGACGTTGGTGAGAGCGGGAGAGAAATCAGTGGGAGAGCCGGAAGAATTGCCTCCGTTTCGGTGGGGATCTGCGGAGGAGTTGCAGCCTGCAGCCTGGCTTTGAAGTAACTGTTCTGGTCATTTTTGCAGTGGCAATCAGCAGCGAATTATCGATAAAGTGATTCTAGCCAATCAAGCTCCGAGCCGTTTGCATTATTGGCACTCGCAGGGGGAACTTCTCAGTTCATGCATACCGGTGTGCCAATTACGGATCTCTGGATTCAAGTATAATCGGCTGAAAAGATCCCCTGGGGGGCTGAATTCATGCTTGAAATGAGAGTATAGCTGGAGACATATGAACAAGATTACATTTCCTGTGCCGGACAATGAAACTGATCGATTAAGTGCCCTGATTGAATACGATATTTTGGATACTTTGCCGGAGCAGGCCTATGAGGATTTTACGAAACTGGCATCTGTCATTTGTGACACACCAATTGCCCTGATCACTTTGCTGGATGATCGGCGCCAATGGTTCAAATCCAGGGTAGGACTCGAAATCGACGAAACGCCGCGTTCGCATGCTTTCTGCGCTCATGCAATCATCGATCCTGATCAGGTCATGGTCGTGGAGGATGCGACCAAAGATGAGAGGTTTGTGTCCAACCCGCTTGTCACCTCTGATCCCAACATCCGCTTTTATGCAGGCGCACCTTTAGTCACGCCCACGGGTCAGGCGTTGGGTACGATCTGTGTCATCGACCGCCAACCGCGGAAACTGTCGCAGGACCAGCTGGAATCCCTGGAAATTTTGTCACGGGAGATCATCGTCCAGCTTGAATTACGCCGAAGCATCGCCACACTCGAACAATCTGTGCTTGAACAGGAACAATATGTAGAACTTCTGCAGGAATATCAGCGTGAGATGGAGAAAGTCAGGTTTCATCTGGAGGCTCAATCCCTGACGGATATGCTCACGGGCATCAACAACCGGCGAGCATTTGACTCCAGATTAGAAGAAGAATTTCAACGGGCTTCCAGATATAACAAAAGCTGCTCACTGGTGATGATCGACATCGATTATTTTAAAGAATTTAACGATACCTACGGCCATCCCGCTGGGGACGAAGCTTTGAGAGCCGTTGCGAATTTGTTGAAATCGGAAATTCGTGCTCATGATTTTCTCGCGCGCTATGGTGGTGAGGAATTTGCCGTGATTCTTCCGAACACAAACCTTAAAGGTTCAATTGTAATGGGGGAAAGGTTTCGCCGTACTGTGCAGCGCGCCGCCTGGAAAAATCGACCAATAACCATCAGCGTGGGCACGGCAACCATCGATAAATCGATTAAAACCCCCGGAGAACTCCTGCGTGCGAGCGATCATGCTCTTTATCACGCCAAACAGAATGGGCGCAACCGGGTCAATAACGCAGTAAATCTTCTCAATCATCAGGGTAATGACGAAGGGAACGGCCAGCCTTCGCGTTAATTGGGGTTTCAAAATTCCGGTCACGCGATTTTCTTTTCCCAGCCTTCTACCTTTCGGTCGACAGGATGATTCTAATCCATAAATGCAAGCGTTCCCACGCTTTCGCATAGGAACGCTCTTATTTTGCTCTTTTTGATTGGGCCAGGTTTATTCTGAGAACGATGCCCAACCGGATTCGGACCAGATAGAAATGTCCGGCATCCCTTCGAAAAGCCTCCCAAATGCTGCTGCAACGTCAGGGTCTCCCATGAACTTTTGCAGGCCTTCGAGGTTGTTCCACATGTCAATAGCCAGAAATTCCATGGGGTCCTGGGGGTTCAGGAATGCCTGGTGTCCGATCGCACCCATCGGCCGGGTCATTGCGGACAGCTTTTCCACCGTCCCATCATGCATCTTTTGAGCTTCTTCAAGGCTTGAGGCACTCAATTTGCCCCGTACAACTGTAATATAGGTCATGTCAGTCTCCTTTGAAATGTTTTCTATGATATAAGACGGGAGAAGTGTTCATAATTACGCGCAAAAATCGAAATCTGCCCTAAACGCATAATTTTATGTCCTGGAACCGTCTAAATTAATAGAAACTGTCATGAATAATTTTCCCCCCGATTACCTCCCAAACCTTGAACCGGAAGAAGCAGAACGTCTCAAAGCAGCTTTGGAAGGGGATCAAGAGGAATTCAGCGCGTTAACGGAGCCTTACCGCAAGGAACTGCACGTTCACTGTTACCGCATTTTGGGTTCGTGGCATGAAGCCGAGAATCTGGTGCAGGAGACATATTTGCGGGCATGGCGGCGGCTCGATTCGTACGAAGGCCGGGCCGCGCTCCGGTCCTGGCTTTATAGAATCGCGACCAATGCCTGTCTGGACGAGTTGGACAAATGGCGCACGCGGCGGTATCTGCCTTCCACCCTCCAACCCGCTTCAGATCCTGCCGGCTCGATCATCCCTCCTGTGATGGAATCTATCTGGATTGAACCTGCGCACGATGACTGGCTCCTCACTACCGCCATTGGCCCGGAAACTCGCTATCTCGAACGGGAGTCCATTTCGCTTGCATTTTTAGCTGCGCTGCAAACTCTGCCTTCACGCCAGCGAGCGGTCCTGATTTTGATGGATGTCCTGGATTGGAGGGCACGTGAAGTGGCCTATTTGCTTGATACCACCGCTTCGGCCGTATACAGTGCCTTACACAGGGCAAGGGTCAAAATGGATGAAGAATATCACGGCAGCGAAGGGGAGGACAAGTTTCAAGCGGACGAAGAAACGCAGAGATTGCTGGAAAAATATGTAAAAGCCTGGGAGAGCGCGGATGTCTCCGGCCTGGTAGCCTTGCTCCAAGAGAATGCGACGCTCCTGATGCCACCGTCCCCATCCTGGTACCGGGGCAGGAAAGCAGTCGGAATTTTTATGGCGAACTCCGTTCTCGGTGAAGACGGCCTGTTTCCCGGGAAGGCCCCAGGCCGCTGGAAACTGCTGCCAACCCGTGCGAATGGCCTGCCTGCCTTTGCTTTTTACATGCGCTCTGAGGAAAACGGATATCTGGCTGCCGGGATTCAGGTTCTTTCCATTCAGGCTGGGCTGGTAAAGGAGGTCATAAGCTTCAATGAGCCTGATTTGCCGGTCCGGTTCGGGCTGCCTTCGTTGTTTGAATTCTAAATTGATAAATACAAGATTGATAACAGCAAGGCCGTACAATCGATTTGTACGGCCTAGACTGTGTTTTTACCTGGTGTGCAAAGCGAGCCGATAACTGCGATTTTATCTGAAAAGTTTCGTTGGGGGTGCGATCAATTCGTTATCGGCAGGCCAGGCATCGCGCCGGTCCATTGTGTTAGCGATCGCTTTGAACGTGATTTTCCCGATATCAGCATCTTCGCTCGTAAAGGTATAGGTGAATTTGAATGTGGTTGTGCGGTTAGATGGCCGCACGGGCACCAATTGGGTCAGGGACCCAAAGTATTCGAATCCTCCTTGAACGCTTTTATATAACCTGACCTCGACTAATCCAGGATAGCGTTTATTGTTGATCTCTACGGTAATCTGTCTGGTCTGTCCTGAAACTGCAGAACGGGGCGCATTCAGTTTTGTGATGGCAACGTCATGTGTCCTGACCTCAATGATTTTCGAAGTTGACGCAGATCGACCGTCAAAGGTGACTATATCGAACTGCACTTCATAATCACCGTCGCGCTCGTAACGATGAGTCGGGCAACAACCAGTTTCCGTCGTGCCGTCGCCAAAATCCCATGCGTACGTTTCTACGCCTATATGAGCTTCATCCCAGGACCAATCGGAAAAGTGAATCGTATCAAAAGCCGAAGGATCTTGCGGATAGAACCAGAAATCAGCTCTAGGCGGAGGCGCGTAATCCAGGTCGAACCAGACTGAGCCAAAATTTCTATACAGGCTGCTAACCTGGAAATAGTAAGTTGTGCCGGGAACCGTCTGGATGGACAGGGGTCCTCCCCACCGGTAACAATCTAATTCGCTGAGATTTGACAACGAACTGCCTGTGTAAACCGCCAAGGCGACTTGAAACTGCGCTCCAAACAGTGCAGTAACCGTTCTGTCGTCCACAGATGTGTAGGCGTACCAGGTTGTTGATGTCAGGTCGGGTCTAGAAACACAATTTGGTATAGGTTCAGACGCTTCCAAACCAGCACCGGAATTATCAAACGTATCGCTGAAAGGTAACTGGGTGATCGTCATGGCATCCGCGAAGTTGTCATTTTCGGGTGGTGGCGGTACTTCCAGTTCCTGAACGACGAAATGCAGGTTTCCACCTCCATGGTTTCCGGAACCGCAGCAAGTAGCGATCAGGAAATAATAAGTGGTGCCTCCGACTGCATCAAAATGCAGATAGGACTGCAAACCTTCATAATCGTCATTGCAAGCTCCGTACAGCATTGAAAGTGCTCCACGTGAACCGGTATAGACGGAAAGTACAGTGTCATAACTGCTACCAAATGTATTGGCCTCGATACGCAAATCCGTTGATGGCGTGTAGCTATACCACACGGAACCGTTGCTCGAGCAATCCTGTGGATCATCTTGCGACCAGGTCGCATCTGTTGCATCCATGTTATCTGTAAAGGGTAATTCGGGGATTATCGTGGCGGAGTCGAAGTCATCGTTTGTTGGTGGAGCCGCCAGGGATGGGCTTGGTAAGAGCAGAGGCAGGAAGATCAAAATGCCTGCAGTCACTCTCAAAAGAAACTTGTTCATCATTAATATCCTCCATTCCCCAGTGTTCGTTTGAATTTTTCTTATTACAAAGTCACCTCCTTTGTTTGTATCAGATGAGATGAAATAACCAGCCCGGTATAAATAAAATGCCGCTAACATCAAGTTAGCGGCATCGGTAACAACATTCCACAATATTCGAAAGCCAATAAAATAAAGCTTACCCCGCACTTCTTTGAAAATGCAATGTAATATAGGTTGTTTAAAAGATTATAAGGTAATTTGCAAACACCTTCAAGTATATGATAAATTTGACGCTGTCCCAAATCTGGTGGGCGATTTTGTAGACCCACGCGAATTGCGC
>JBFGQG010000158.1:0-7506 GCA_041564295.1 Anaerolineales bacterium
CCATTTAAAAATTCTCCGTACCTGCCCCCTGGTCCAATTTGTCCATGCTCCCGACAAAGATAAACGGCAAGAGAATGGACGGTCGAGATTCTAACGTTCTTTTCGTCAGGCAGCTATAGTGCTTTCGGTGGCTTCCGGAGTTGACTTATCCTGGGTTTCTTTTTCGGACGTCGGATATTTTTCAAATTTCGGAATCCCTCGGATGCGGCTGCCTGTATCGACCGTCACGAGCCAGTTTTCGTTGACCTCAGCGATGGCAAAACCTTCTTCTCCGGTGGCAGCGATCTCTTTTCCGGTTTCGTCGAAAAGACGAATAACTAATCTGTCGAGGCTGCGAGGCGCAGGCCCACGGATATACGTGCCGTCGAGTTCGAACTCACTTCCGTGACAGGGGCAGATAAACTTGTGCTCCTCGGGTTGCCAGTTGTACAGGCAGCCGAGGTGTGTGCAGACCTTGTAAATGGCCAGGATAGAACCGTCTGCCGTTCGCGACAGCCAGAACTTCCCGGCGAAGTTCACGCCAGGATCTCCGTCTGCCTGCGGAAATACATCACTGACCTTACCAAGAACGAACTGGCCGCCGAACTCGCCTTCTCTGAGCCGTGGAAAGGCAAACAGTACTGTTACACCGCTTACCGGGATCAGGAAAAATCCCAGCGAGGCCAACCAGGCCAGGTTCAAAACTTCCCTTCGATTGATCTGGAGATCGATATTTTGCGCGACCATCAAGAGCTCCTTCCCTGAGAAAAACATGAAAGCCGGCTGATCACTGGTTTTTCATCCCCCTTACCATCACAACGAATGAATTATATCGGTTTCTGACAAATTGTTGGATCTAACCAGCCGTCGAAACGATTTCATAACCTGTATCAATAATGGCTTTCTCCAAAACAAAACGGTTCACTGCGCCTGAAACGATCTGCACCTTAACCAGGTTTTTTGCGATATCCACCGATGCATCGACCACGCCGGCAACGTCCCCCAGGGCGCTCTCTACACGCGAGGCGCATGAGACACATTTCATGCCGTTGATCTTTAAGATAACGGTTTCGATCGGAACGGCATAACCGGCGTCCCGTACTGCATCGACGATGGCGAACGCATCGATTCGGCCATACATTGCACTTATTGTCGCGCTGCCGGTTTTCAGGCACACGTCGACCTTCGAGACGCCGGGCACCCTGCACAGCGCCGCCTGAAGCTCTTGAACGCTGTTCTCGCCAGTCAAACCGCAAATGGGGAGTACGAAAAGCGCAGTGAATTCAGATTGGCCCATTTCTTCAGTATAAAAAAGAATGCACATCCACCCAAGGGCCATTTTGCGTAGTCGTAGATAAGCAATATTGCCTGTTCAAAAACACGCAGGATAGCGCATGACAACCGCTAAACGAGGGAAGATAATCCGGGCATGTCCTATTTCAGGAGCCATTCATGACAAAAACCCAAAGGATTCTGTGGCCTGTTGGGGCGGGATTCTTCGGCTCGTCCCTGCTCGCACTGCTGTATTTCGGGATCGTTTCCTGGGCGGAAAGCTTAGATCACGCGCTTGACCTGTTCTGGGAAGACCGCTGGATCATCTTCCCGATCATCCTCGGCTTCGGCGTGCAGGCAGCGCTGTACATCATCCTGAAGAAACGCCTCTTCATTCCGGTAGCCAGCACAGGCGCGTCCGGCGCATTGACCGGAGCAGGTGGGACAACGTCCACGCTGGCGATGATCGCCTGCTGCGCGCACCACGTGACCGACGTACTTCCAATCCTCGGCCTAACCGCAGCAGCGACGTTCCTTGCCGAATACCGGATATTGTTTATGGTGATCGGCCTGGGCACCACCCTGGTCGGAATCGCCGTGATGCTGCTCATCCTCATTCGCGAAAGAAATAAAGCCGTCGAACACATGGCCGGCTGTTTGGAGACCGTATGAAACTGTTCTTTCCTGTTTTTGTGATTACGCTCGCCTTTTTCCTGGCGGGCTGTGGCAGAAGCGACGCACCTGAACCTGCTGCTGTCTCACCTGTAGAAGAAGTGGCGGTTGAAAATGCTCCCGCATCTGATTGGGAGAGCATGGTAGCCCGCACCGACGACCAGGGGGAAGTGGAAGTCGAAGTGATCCCCCTCAACCTCGATCATCCGGGTGAGACGATCGATTTCCAGGTAAGCTTGAACACGCACTCAGTGGATTTGAATATGAACCTGGCGGAACTGGCGGTTCTTTCGGTGGACGGCGGCCGGGGCGTCGTCGGTCTGTCCTGGGACGGTATGCTCGGTGGCCACCATGTAGGCGGTACATTGAAGTTCCCGGCGAACGAGAACGGTGCACCGCTCCTGGATGGCGCTTCCAGAGTCACGCTGACAATTGTGAACGTCGATGCCGCAGAGCGGGTGTTCACCTGGGACCGGTAATTCATGCAGAAATTCAGACTTTTACTGGTTGGCCTTTCGCTAATCATCCTGCTCCCCACCCGCCCGGCTGCCGCAGGGGATGATACGGCGCACATATTCTTCAGCGCCGGCTGCGCAGACTGCTGGCCGTACGTTGAAGACGTCCTTCTGCCGTCTCTGCAAGCCAACGGCCTGGCGCTAAAGTCGGAAATTCACGACTACACGATTCCGGAGGAGCGCACGAAGATGATGAACATGGCCGACGAACTGGACCTACCGCGCTCGATCGCCGATTCGCTCTATTCCTTTATCCCGACCCCGCGAGGAATCCTGCTCCTGCTCGGGCATGTCCCTCCAGAATTGATCGAAGATGCAGTCCGGTCACCGGACCTGCCGAACAGACTTGTTCTCTGGCAGCCCGAAATGCACCGGACGCCGGTGGAATACCGCCTCTGGGCCTGGGCCGGCGATGTACAGACCTATGCCATCGATACCCCGTTTGAGGAAGCGCTGCCGGCGGCGGTCAGGGCCGCGGGTCCGCTGCCGGTGGGATTGGCGAACCTGAAGCAGCTACTGCCGGCTGTCGTTGTGACGGGCCTGGTCGATTCGGTCAATCCCTGCGCCTTTGCCGTCATCCTGCTGCTGCTCGCTTTCCTGTTTACACTGCGCCAGTCGCGTGGCCGGATACTGAAACTGGGGCTCGTCTATATCGGGATGATCTTCCTGGTCTATTTTACGATCGGGCTGGGACTGCTGCGAGCGGTCCGGCTTTCAGGGGATCCACATTTCGTCGCCAGGGCCGGGACCTGGCTGTTGATCGGCCTTGGCGTGATCAACCTGGTCGAGTTTTTCTTCCCGAATTTCCCGATAAAGCTGCATATGCCGAAGATTGCCGGTGCGCGCACGCATGAATTAATCAAACAGGCGACTCTCCCTGCGACGATCGCGGCAGGTTTCCTCGTCGGCCTGTGCACGTTTCCCTGCTCTGGCGGGATCTACGTTTCGATTATCACCCTGCTCAATGCGAAAACGACCCTGGCCTGGGGACTGGCTTACCTGGGTCTGTACAACATCCTGTTCGTCCTGCCGCTCGTCATAATCTTGCTGCTGGTCGGGAACCGCACTTCAGCCAAGGCCTGGGCGCGCTGGGAGCGCGAGCATGCCCTGCAGATCCGGTTGTGGTACGGCGTCATCATGGTCGGCCTTGGACTGGGGATGTTTTTCTGGGTGATCCCATAAACGGGATCAGGTTCAAAATTTGGAGGATAAAAGATGGCAAAGTCAACCACCGCCTCACAGGCAAGCATTCGAGCGAAGGTTCGAAAGCAAAAAACAACACAAAAATACCTGCAAATCGGGTTAATCGTGTTCGGCGTACTTCTGTTGATCCTGAGCGGATATCTGATCTGGGCTGAGAACAATGTAGGGGTTGCCGGCAGAAGTTACCGGCCGGAAGACGTGGTCTACGGGCTGGCACTCCATGCGATCCACGAGATGGACGGACCGAAGCTTAACCGGATCCCCTTTCTTCCGAAAGGCGGCCCGCAGCCGAAGATCGCCGTTTCAGAAACACTTCACAGCTTCGGGACCCTCGGGCCGAAGGATATCGTCACCTACGATTTCGTGATCTTCAACCAGGGCGAAGCGCCGCTGACGATCAGCCGGGCTTACACCACCTGCGGATGCACGGTCGCTGATTTTACGGCTGCCGTCATCCCGCCAGGTAAGGTCGTGATCATGACGCTGACCTTTGATGCTGGTTTCCATGACGTCTCCGGACAAACGGTGCGCCGGGGGGTCATCATCGAAAACAACGATCCCGACACGCCGCAGATGGAAATCTGGGTGCAGGCCGCAATCGCACGGCAGTAGGTGATCCAATGCGGAAAATTGTTATTTTGAGCTTTGGCATCACGGCTGTGTTTCTTCTCGCCGGCTGCGCAGGAAAGGCGCCGCAACTAACCGTGGACAACCAGTTGGATTTTGGTGATATCGTTAACGGTGAGATTCTCACACAAAACCTTACCGTGCGGAACGATGGGGATGGAGAGCTCATCGTGGAGGCAGTCAGCACTTCATGCGGCTGCACCTCGGCTACGCTCGAGCCGATGACGATCCCGCCAGGGGGAACGGGCATGCTGCACTTAGAGTTCGATTCCGGCGCCCACGGCCCGGATGAGAATGGTGAACTGCTGCGACAGGTTTTTATAGCATCGAATGACCCGTACAATCCTGAAACGGTCGTTGAAATCCGGGCGAACGTGCTGCCTCGGCCGTAGGGGCGTCCCGCCGGGACGCCCGCCCCGCGCAAAAAATCATCCGATTTACCAGCAACGGGCGGTCCACCGGGAGGAAGTCCGGATTTCCCCCAACTCGGTTATACTCAGCAGATGGCACCGAATAAGAAACATCCGAAAAGCATTTCAAAAAGGCAGCCGGTCGAAGAAATACCAAACCAGCAGGAAGTCCGCAGAGCGCGGTTCGTTCGCGAGCTGCTTGGTATCTTCCTGGGTATTTCCCTTGCAATGATGATCAGCTCCGTCGTGCCGGAAATCAGGGAACGATACAGCCTCGGTGTCGTGATCCTGTGGGGTGGAGCAGTCGGTGGTTTGCTGACCAGTTACGAGCGATTTGAAAAAGCCGGCGCGGCGCTGACACGAGGGGACAACAAGGTCTTGAATTACCTGATTGGGGTCAGTTTACCTCTTCTGATTCTGCTCTCCCTTTACCTTTACACTCGGTAGTCGGCTTCCAGGCTATCCGGACCGCTCGCTTCGTACCAGCCCAAAAACAATGCCCGGAGCAATCCAGAGTGCGAGATCACCAGTCGACACGCCGATAGCCGTGCCGACTGTGATGCCGGGGGCCAGGATAAAACCAGGGTTACGTTTTGTGGAATTGTTCTTTTCCATTCGTTAGCTCCTTTCGTCTTCCGGAAAAAAAATATCTTCGATTGATTTTTCAAATACCGCGGCAATCTTGGATCGTATTTGCCGGTCTCAATAGCATTAATGGTCCGCCGGGAGACATCCAGTTCTTCTGCCAACCGCGCCTGGGACCAGTCGCGCTCGGCCCTCAGCACTTTCAACAGGTTTTTCATTTGTATTTCCTCCCCGCTATGGCCTGCCCAAGTCCCCACAAACCCACAGCGAACGGCAGCACCCAGTTCATACTCGGCAGCCCGTCTTTCTCCATGAAGCCGTAGGTGAAAGTCAGCAGCGCTGTGCCGATCAGGTTGAAGGGGGTTGCTTCAAAATGTATGCGCCGTTGAAGTTCGTCCAATATGCGCAATGCCTTCACGGTCACACGCAGCCCGTAAAAGACAGATATAACAGGGAGCAGCGCCAGGGCTGCCGTGGCCGTCAGACTTTCAACAGAAGCCATCATGGTTTGCGTGATGACGAGAACTACAGCATAGGCCAGCATCGCGCCTGAAAATTCAACGATCTATCTCTTTTTATTTATGCGTTCACCTCTATGTAAAGCGTGCCTGACACAATTGTTGTTTAGGGTGCTTCACATAATGTCAGGTATGTTTGGCGTTAACAAAAACAACTCCCTCCTATATTAGGGAGGAAGCTGTTAACTCTTTTAGGAACTCAGTGTCTAATGTTTCGCCACCCAGGCCTCTTCCGCTTGAAGTGCACGGACCTTTGCCGGTGCAATCTTGCGGTAAACTGCTTCCGGCCGGCGCTGCTGCCCGTCCACTTCAAGCAGGCCACTGATTGGGATGCCGAAAAGGCGCTCGTTTTCTTCGAGGTAGGGCTGGATCAATATCCAATCCCGCTCTTCGAATGGGTAGAACGAACCGCCGTTGAGCTGTTCTTCCGTGACGAGCCCGTGTGGATCGCGCACGTAGATCGCCCCACCGGACGCCAGCGAAAACAGGTTGCCGCCCGGGTAAGGAGTTTCCAAAACAGTGATTGAACCATCGTCATCAACGCGGATGCCGTTCAGGATAACAAATCCACCGCCTTTGTTCGGATCGCCGGCCATGAAGGATTCAGCCAGGTAATCGAGCGCAGTACCGTTGATCACAACTCGCGGCTTTCCGACGGCGTTGATCAGCGGCCGTCCGGCCGCGTTCCCGAATACGTAGGCCTCGCCGCCTTTGGCGCCGTACATGAACGTCTGCCCGACATCGCCGTACACGACCAGCTTGCCGCGCTTCATGATCTGGCTGAGCTGGTCCTGCGCGTTGTTGTGGACGTATATCTGCATGCCGTCCAGGCCTGAAGCGAGGTAATCGCCCGGAGAGCCGTAAACGTCGATCCGTACTTCTTCACTGGCCGGTCCGAAACCATTGCCGATAAAGCGGTGCCCCCGGCAGTGGGCCACGACGATCTTCTTGAAGCCGCGTTTGTGCAGTTCAACGAGGTGCATGGCCAGCGAATCCGGGCCTTCCGGTTCGAAGCCGCGTGCGTCCAGCACCAAAATCTGGCCTGGGATCGCTTTTTCTGGAGCAGCGTGCTCGAAACCTGAAAACGCGAAGCCCGGCGAGGGCGTTTCACAGATCGACGTCACCCAAAGAGAGAAAGCTTCGTCTACCAGAGTCAGTACAGATGAGCGGCGCAGTTTTCCGGTCGGATAGCGCCGGTGCCGCGACCACCCGCAACAGGATCCGGTTCGCGCATCGGCCGAGGGGAAAGAGGAACTCGAACGCCGCGAGGCCCCGGCGGCCGCCGCGGTCCCGCGCCATCGCCCTCTCCGCCGACGGGCTCGGCCACGGAACCTCCGGAGACTATGGGGAGACGCCCCCCGACTCCAGCATCTCCACCACCACCGCCGTGATGTCCTTCACGCTGAGGCCGTTGTCCTCCTTGATGTCGCTGCTGCCGACGACGCAGTCGCGGCCGTCGTCGACGGCGACCTTCCGGCACGCGCGCTGGATGCGGGAAGTCATGTCGGAGATCAGCAGGCTGTAGCGGGCCGTGCCCTTCCGGACCCCCTCGGACCGGATCGTCTGCCACTCGGGCGTCGCGTCCCGGACCTTCTCGAAGTCGATGGTCGCCGGCTGCGTACAGGTCGACGCAGCGCCGAAGTAGACCGTGGCGGAGGACCTCAGCTCGATCCCCTGGGCAGCCGCAGCGGTCACGCCGAGCAGGCCGAAGGCGGCGGCGAGGAG
>JBFGQG010000159.1:0-7483 GCA_041564295.1 Anaerolineales bacterium
AATACAAAAGCTGGTCGCTTTGAAAAAAGCGACCAGCTTTATTTATCGAACGATCCTCAGCACCTATTTAGATTTGTAGAGGGTCTCAACGAGAACACTGTTTTCCTGATCAAGCACATAACCTTCTTTGGAAACACTTTCAATGTTGATACGGTAAGTGCCTGGGCGGGCTTTATCCCCGATCTTGAAGGTAACTTTCCCGTCAGCGCCTGTGGTACCACTAAAGAACAGGGTAGTATTATTATTCTTATTGACCGGATAGACCCAGAACCCACTAATGCCTGCCCCCTCAACCGGCTGGTTTTCATCATCCACGACCAGAACGGTTGCAGTCACCGTGCGCCGGGTGGCTTGCATATCGATTTCAGGCACACGGATATAGTCTGGCGGAGGGGGGGGTACGTAAGGGTAAGGTTCAAATATTGACATGCTGGCAGTAAAAAATATGTAGACCGCGTCCCATGTGATCGTGATACCCTGGTCGTAATCCGTCAGTCGAACCAGATTCCCGAAATCGTTGTAGAACAATACAGCATTAGGATAGGTATCCATAGCCAGTTGCCTGTCAAATTTAATCATTGGGATTGAGATGCCAGCTGAGGTCACCCAGCCATCCACGTCTTCGCTCCACTGGATTCTTGCAACCACATCTTCCGGGGAACCGGCAGCCGGTCCGCCGTTTGCTCCTTGATATCTCACACTGACCCAACCCCCGCCTTCAACATCAAATCTACACGAATCCATCGTGGGTGGATCATTATTGCTGCGACACTGGCTGGGAGGTCCAACCGAGGCCTCAACCTGCGCCCGCGAATCTCCCAGTGCAATGCCCGGGACACTGACCCCTTCAAAAACAGTTCCCTCAGCCGGTGCATCTGCCAGTACGGGTAAGGCTACTACCAGACTTAACAATACAACAACTAAAATGGTCATTCTTTTCCGAAACATTTCAATTCCCTTTCACTACGAGTGAGCCAGCGGTAGGTTTGTATTACTTAGGAGGAAGCAACCATGATTAGCTATCCCCCTTACCGTAAAACCTAAAACATAGAAACCTATGTCATTATCAAATACATTATCCTATTAAATTATTACCAAAATCTTACATGGGTTAGCTACTTGTCAAGCAATGTAAAATCTTTTGGGTTTCCAAGCCGACCGCTTGCTCCAAACCCGACGGGCAATATTGCCAGCCTGACTTTATGATCAAAATTCAACAAGCCGAAAAACTGTTCAACGGGGATCGATGAGCGAGCGAGATAGGTCAGAGTGAAGGAATGAATTAAAACGCCACCCACAGGCGGCATTTTAATTCAGGAGGCTTCCGCAAAGTGCAAATCGCTACAGCCGCATAGGGACGAGCGGTCAGGAAAATCAACGTCCAGTATTTTAAGGTCGTCCGGGTCATGGTATAAGATTTATCCCTGATAAGAACCATTTTGAAAACGTCAAATCATATAAAAGAGGTAACCCATGGAAGAAGTGATTTATACGTTGGGAGTCTGGCGAGTTAAGCCGGGGGCTGAAGGGGCATTCATCGCAGCCTGGAAAGCCTTGGCAAATATATTTGCCCAGCTCCCGGAGCCACCATCCGGGAAGGGCACCTTGATTCAAAGCCTGGCCGATCCATTGCTCTTGTATTCTTTTGGTCCCTGGAAAAGTTTGAATGATGTCGAAGCGATGCGGAACAACCCAACTGCACTTGCAGGCCTCAATAAGCTGCGAGACCTGTGTACAGAAGCAGCGCCAGGGAGTTTCCGGATAGTAGCTGAAGCTTGAATGCTGTTGGGATCACCCCTGAAAGGTATTATCGCCAAGTGATCGTCGTTTACTGAACCAAATCTGCGATCCTTAGAAACCCTTTCGAGCTTCAGACAGACATCAACTAATGCTCTCCCGATAAACCAGACTTTTCCTATCTTGTCTCCCTCCAATTTCCCTGTGCGCAATAGCTGCAGAAGATATTGAGCTTTGCAACCCGAGATTTCAGCAGCATCTTGCATAGTGAGATGCGTAATTAAGAGAAAAGCAGCAGGGAATTATTGGTTTGCATACCGAACGCTCCTTTCAATCCTACCGAGTAGTTCCGCCAGACTGTCCTTGTTTTCATATTACAGCAGGCCAAATTACGGTTTGTCGCAAATCAAATGGCTTTCGAAACAGGTCAGGTTGAGGGTAGGTCAAAAAAGCCCGGCTTCCCGGGCTTTTTGTTTCGGGCGTTGGAGCCTGGCTGCTAACAGCAGAGGTCCGTTTTACACAATCTGTCGTGTTATCCGCTTTTGAGGATATTTTCGACTTGATCAGCCAGTTTATCAAAGGCTTGAGTCCAGCCGCCGGCTCCAGCAGAGTCTGCCGGAATTCCGGCATGGGTCATCACCATTTTTGTGCGCCCACCGAGGTCCTCCAGTAACACGGTGACCTCTGTCGTCGCGGGATACCCCTCTGGCATTCCCATGGCGGATGGCGAAACCACTTTGCCGTTTTCATCCGCCGGGCTTTCGGAGTAAACGAGGCGCCGGGTAGGGACGATTTCGAGATATTTACCAGTCGTCCACATTTTCATGCTGCCGTCAGGAGAGGCCATGCAAATCAGGCGTTTGCCGCCGACGCGCATCTCCATTTTAGCAACAGGTACGGTGAAGCCTTTCGGCCCATACCATTTTTGGAAGAGTTCCGGTTGTGTCCACATTTGCCAGATCAGGTCGACCGGTGCTTCAAAAGTGCGTTCAATAACAACTGCATTATTAGAAACCGGGCTGTCACTCATTGTCTCTCTCCTTCTTGTTCAGGCGGTTGATATAGTCGTCCATGCGGTCGAAGCTCGCTTCCCAGATATGGCGGTACTGTTCTGTCCAATTGGATACGGCTTTCAGGGGCGTGACGTCGATTTTGCATGGTCGAAACTGGGCTTTTTGTCCCTGCGTAATGAGCCCGGCTCGTTCCAATACTCTGATGTGTTTCGAGATGGCCGGTAAACTCATATCGAACGGCTCAGCAAGTTCGTTAACAGTCGCTTCTCCTTCCGCCAAACGGGATAGTATCGCCCGTCGCGTCGAGTTTGCCAGTGCAGCAAAAATTTGGCTCAGTCTGTCGTCATCGCTCTTCATAGTGATAAGCCCACTATATTAAACTATCTAGTTAATTAACCAACTAGTATAATACAATCTTTAAACATATTTGTCAAGGCAATTTTCCTGAATCCATCAATACTCGAACCTGCGCGATGAATCTTACTTCTGGTTGATTTTTTCACTGTGTTCAGCCGTACGGCGGTTCGTGTCTTGTATTATGGCTTCGCCGACCAGGCCAATCATTCCGGCAATAATCCCCAATCCCACGAAGACATAGATGGTAGTAAACACCTTCGTGAGTGGTATCGTCGGGCTGAAATCGCCGTAGCCGATTGTCGTCAATGTTATGACCGTAAAATAATAGGCATCCATCCAGGTAGTGATCGATGGTTCAAATCGGAAGTAAAACCACGTCCCCGCCAGGACTGTCAAAAAAACCACGCTCAATAAGCCGCGGACCTCATCTTTTCGCCACAACAGGGTGGCAATACGCACAATAAATCTACCAATCGCGAGGAAACCTAATGCCGGCATTATCAGCTCCAAATTAGAAAGCACGCGCCAATATCGTTCGCTTTCGCCTTATTAATCTAACGACGGTCTCAACCGTTTATCTCTTCTTAGGGTATGATAACAGGCCCCGAAACCGATTGGCAACATTCCAGCGGTATACGCCCGCCACCCGCTAAATGTACAGCCGGGGACTTCGCATTTGCCGATCTTCCAGCCTGATTAAAGTCTAAGCACAGACGCAATCCAGCACGCGTCCGGGATTCGGCGGATTGGTGGTGCAAGCCAACCAAACATGAAAATTCAGCGAGCCGGAGCGCTGCCCGCTAAGGAGCGCGGCTTAATCTAACGACAGGGGATTTGAACTTGAAAGGCCGGTTTCGCCGGACATCTCTTATTTGGCAGATTCGTGAATTGTGTCGACATGCCCATCGATGAGGTGCCTGCATAGAATAATGCCTTAGACCTCAGGGAAAATCATGCATATTCCCCGGAATTGCGGTACCTCCTCGGAAAGTGTGATAGCCAATTTATCGGGAGTATGATTAAATATCCTTATATAACCAACCGTTCGCAAATTGAGTTAACAATGCTGGAATTGTAAAATCGAGACCTTATGAGTCGAATACGTATATTATTTCGGACTATCTTCACAGAAATAATCAAAATTCTGAATTTTAGAGTTTCGGTCGGCGCGAAAATCACGCTGCCTTACGGTTTCCTTGCCCTGATCGTTTCCCTGGGCGGCGCGTTCCTGATCACCCAGATTCTGATCAGCTCCATTGAGCAGCGCTTTGATAACCTCCTTGCTGAGACAAAAGAGATAGCCGCAGATTTCGTCGTGCAGGAAGAAAACCAGTTGCTCGAAAATCTGAGATTGATCGGTTTCCTTGACGGATTGGACCGGCTCATTCAGGCAGAAAATGCTGAAAATATACGAGAAGCACTGCTTCCAATAGCCTATAACAACACGTTAGATTTCGTTTCAATATTGAATGCGGAAGGCATCTCATTATTATCCTTGCGAAGGGATTTATCGAACCCCATTCCCAGGTATGTCAATGAACGGGGGAGCAGCGCTTTCGTAGATATTGGCGCGGTGAGAAACGTCATCGACAGAAGGACAGACGAGAAAGGGGATAAGTTCGTTGAATTGGTCTCGCTCGGTGAGGAAGCGTACCTGATCATCACGGGTCCGGTAAAAGACGATAGTGGGAATTTGAACGGCGTAGTCGTTATCGGTAAAGCAGTCCGCAGCCTGATCAATGAAATCAGAGCGCAGACTCTCTCGCAGGTAACCATTTACAATTTCGACGGCACAATCCTGTCCAGCACCTTAAACGAGCCGCCTTCAATCGACTCTCAGATCGCGGCTCAAATCCAGGCGAACCAGGACCAGGAAACAGTCAACCGATCATTTTCGATCAACGATATTGGTTACAAAGAAAACCTGTCGATGTGGGAAGTCCGCGATCGGGCCGATTTCGGCGTGCTCGGGATCGCCTCTCAGACTAAATACCTGACTGACACAACCGTCGCCACGAGGCAGAACATCTTCGTTCTTGTCACGCTGACGCTTTTCCTCATCTTAATCGTAGGGATTACCATCGCAAGGCTCATCACGCGCCCGATCCATAATCTCAGGGACGCAGCGCTCGAAGTCTCCGCCGGCAACTTGCAGGTCTATGTGGACCCGCTGGGAGACGACGAAATCGCCCTGCTCACGACGACATTTAATTCGATGGTGCAGAGCCTTGATGCCTCGAAAAAGGAGCTCGTCCTTGCATACGACAAGACGCTTGAAGGTTGGGCAAAAGCGCTCGAACTGCGCGACCAGGAAACCGAAGGTCATACCAGGCGGGTGACTGACCTGACCCTTAAACTGGCGAAAGCTTATGGGATTGATGGCGCAGAACTCGAGAATATACGGAGAGGTGCACTCCTGCATGATATGGGTAAGGTTGGGGTGTCGGACAACATCCTGCTGAAACCCGGCAGGTTGACCGATGAAGAGTTCGAAGAGATCAAAAAGCACCCGGTTTATGCTTCCGAAATGTTATCTGAGATTTCTTTTCTCAAGGATGCAATTGATATCCCGTACTGCCACCATGAAAAATGGGATGGTAGTGGATATCCGCGCGGGTTAAAAGGGGAGGAAATCCCGCTGGCTGCGAGGTTGTTCTGCATCGCGGATGTCTGGGATGCGATCACGTCGGATCGACCTTACCGTAAAGCGATGAGCTTCGATAAGGCCGTTGAAATCATCGTTGACGGCAAAGGCACTCATTTCGAACCGAAGATTGTGGATTTATTCCTGAAAACACTCGAATAATCTTGCTGCAATCATCCCTGTTCACCATCTGGGTTCAAAAAATAAGGGTAAGAGACTTTTTGAGAAGTCTTGCTGTTCATTGCCGCGATAGACGTTCCTAATCAATACAGCAGGGACGTCCCTGCTGTATTTTCGTCAGGGGGTTTTATCCAGGAAGTCATTCCGGTTGGATAAAGCGCCAGGCAGAATCGAGATCACGATCTGATCGTCATTCGGGCCCTGCGTATCAGCAGTCGATGTGTAGCCCGGCAGGTTGTTTTCGACGATCGTATAATTGCCCGGCCGGACAAAGGGGAAGAGATAAAAACCATTGGCGTTTGTCGTGGTGGAAGCGCAGTCCAGGCCCAGCGTACATACGCCGTCGTACAGCTCCACCTTTACTCCCGCAATACCAGGATCGGCATCGTTGAGATCTCCGTCGCCGTCTACATCCAATCTCACCTGCCCGCTGACCGAGGTCGTGGTCTGGAAGCGGTGCCGCACTTCTACCCCTTGATTGGTTTTACAGGCGTTATCCAGTCCATTATCCATTCTGATTTCAAACCAGGAGCCAGGTCGCCAGTCCGAGTCGCTGGTATCAAGAGTCAGAGAAACGGTAAACGTCTTCGGATCGTAATCGATCGAGGTAAAAGACACATCTCCGCCCAGGCTCAGGTTGTCGATATTGTTGTGGTATTTCCCTATATCTAAAACGCTTCCGCCGCCATCGTTGTACATGGCCTGGTTGAACTGTATCTTTATCACTGTAGTGGCGAGGGAAACCAGCCGCTGGTTGTGCGCCGGCTGCGTGCTGACGACGAACCCTTTTACCGGATCAGGGGCGGTGCAGGAAGTGGCTGTATCGAGGAAAACCCGATTCACTATATTGGCGACCCCGGATATCGTTACGGCAATCTGGTTAGCATTACCACCGTCACTATCGGCGGTTGACGTATACCCGGGCAAGTCGGTCTGGTGTATCACATAGCTGCCGGCGGGCAGGTCTCTAAACTGGTAAAACCCATTAATATCCGTGGTCTTTATCCTGCAATTCACGTTGAGCGTACAGACCCCGTCAGAAAGTTGGACAGTTGCACCGTAGATGCCTTTATCATCATCACCAAGATTTCCATCTGCATCAAGATCGTTTTTCACAAAACCGGAGACTGAGTTGAGCGTTGAAAAAGTGGTGTCCACATCTATTCCCTGGATGGTGCCACATGCGTTGGCAATTGAAGACTTCACTCGGATGCGGTAGTTTGAACCCGATCTCCAGTCGCTGTCCGATGTATCGATGGTTAATGTGGCCGTGCGCGAATTTCCATCATAGCTCACGCTCAGCAGGTTGACGTCCGCACCGATCGTCAGATTTCGGATCTTGTTATCAAAATTGCTTAAATTCAGGACACTGCCCGCTCCGGTTGACATGGCCTGGTTGAAGGTGACCTGAAGGGTGGTAGTCGTAATCGGTACGCTGCCGCCGGCCGGCGGGTTAGTCGCCGAAACAAACCCGGTCCCCGGCAGTGGTGCCGTGCAAGCAGATCCTGTGTCCAGGAAATCATTTTGAGTCGCCAATTGGTTGGCACCAAGC
>JBFGQG010000160.1:0-7475 GCA_041564295.1 Anaerolineales bacterium
CCCTCCTGGGCCCAGTTGAAGACCCACTGGGCGTCACCGGGCGACATGTTGACGCAGCCGTGCGAGCGCGGGTAGCCGTAGCCGTTGTGCCAGTAAGCGCCATGGAAAGCCCGGGCTTCGTCAAAATACATCGCCCAGGGCACATCTTCAAGATAATAATAATCCGACCGGTCGGCCTCAAAAGCGCCGCTCATTGGCGTAACTTCGAGTTTCTCACGCACCTGGAACAGTCCGGGGCGAGTCCAGAACGGCTCTATACCGCTAGAAATAATCGTTGCAAACACGAGGCGATTATTTTCGTAGACGGCGATCGTTTGCTCGTAGAGATTTACATCGATCCAGCGTTTCCCAATCGCTTCGGAGGGGGCTTTGTTCATCGGACGCACGAGGCTGACATACCGCTTCTCGATCCAATCGTCCGGACTGATTTTGACCCATTCAGTCCCATTAATCTCCTCAAAACCATATGCCTGAACGATGTCCAATCTGTTCAGCCAGCTCCCCGTTGCGGATCCGGGACCGTAATTCGGTGCAGATCGTTTTTCCACCGGCGTCAGGATCCATCCGAACGGATTGCGCGGCGTCCTGGAAAATAAGAGTCCCTGGAAATTCGTCGGGCCGATCCGGTGGACGTCGAACGCGTTCATCCAGACGCCCGGAGCAATCATATAAACGCGCACATCGTTCAATACTTCGGTATATTCATACGAAACGAAGAGAAAATCACCTTCCATCCTGTAGATGGGGTTTTTTGCCTTCGAAGCGTCCTTCGCGCTGCCGTACACCGGTGCGCGCGGGGTGACGACCTGGCCATAAAGGTAAGGCAGGTAGGATAATGAATAATCCGGGGTGATCGCAGCGAGCGGTTCAAACGGGAATGATATCCCCTGCGCTTCCATCCTGGAAATGAACGCATTCGGTCCGAGAGGCAGGCACTCCCCCTGCACGCGCGGCGCACACAGCACCGAGCCTTCATACCGGTCCTGTATAAGTTCAGACTGGGCTTTCGCTGGCACTGCAAGTAACAGAAGTACAGGGATTAGTGCAACGAGCGGAAAATAGCGGAAACTTTTTCTCATTTAATCCATTATAACGAGCAAACACCATTATTTGTTTCGTTTTAATCGTTCGCTAACCTGACGTTTTGGAGCCCAGTTACGCCGGCAAGGTTCATAACCACAACTGATCCCAGCACAACCAGGAAGCTGACGGCATATAGCTGCAGGCCGATCTGGGCCGCGACGACCCTTCCCAAGGAAATGCTGGCGATGTTCATCCCCATCAAAGTCGCCCGAGAATTGGTCTCTAGGGAAGTGATCATCGAAATGCTGCTGACGATTAAAAATTCAAAGGTCAAATAAAACAGAAAAAGGCCGGCATAGGCGCCTGCCTGCGTGCGGGCGATCAACGGCAGGAGCAAGGCGAGCAAGGAATTTACCAGCACACCGTAGCGGACGGCCTGAATCGCCCCCAATTTGTCTGTAAAAAAGCCGACGAGTGACTCGCCAACGAGTTCAGATAAGCCGATCACCAACGCCGCAGATGCGAGGGCTGCAAGCTGCATCTGGAAAGCGTCCTCCAGCCAGACCCCGAAGGTAACGCTGAGCAGCTCGTTCGCCGCACTCACGGCGAACCCGACGAACAGGCCGTAGCGTGCACTGCGCTTCGACAGGATCGAGCGCACCCGCAGCCACAATCGTTGTTTCGGTCCCGATTCCCGGCGCCCAGGCGGAATAAAAAGCACGATACCCGCCAGGCTAACAGCAGCAAGCATACCGATCGCCAGGAACGGAGCGTCCCAATTCGCTACCATCAGCATTCTGCCGACTGCCAGGCCGCCGACCAGGTAGCTCATCGACCAGCCCAGCTCTAAAATTGCAATCGCCTCTCCACGACGCTCCATTGGAATTTCATCACCAATAAATGCCTGGATTGCGGGGTCGAGCGTATATTTACCCAACGAGGCGAGGAAAAGGCCAAAAACAAAAACGTCGAACCGGGGCCAGAGGACAATCACGCCGGCTCCTGCGACAAACATCACCATGCCCGTGAACATCCCGAATTTGCGGCCACGGCTGTCAGCAAGACGCGCGAGCGCCGGACTCGCCATACCGCTCAACGACCTGAACGCGATCGCACTGGTAAACGTGGTCGGACTGACGCCCAACTCCCTGGAAAAAACCGGCAGGAAGGGATAGACCATGCGGTGGAGCGTATTTACGATTGTCCGCAGAATCATCAGGAAGATGAGTAGGCCGGTCTGTTTCGCGTCTCTTCTGGGTCTCTCGCGAGCGGCCTCAGACTCGTTCATTCTGGTGCCACCAGCGCGCCATCTGCCAGGCTGCGAGCAAGACGAGCAGCGTCAGCCCAATAAAGAAAAGCTGGATTTGGGTGACATCGGATGAAAATATTGGAGAAGGCGGGTGCATGACCTGCCGTGTCCGCGACAATACGAAACCCAAACCGGCAATAAAGGCCGCGTTCGCAAGGGAAGTCAGCGCGGGTTCCCGGAAGAACGTCACGAGCAATTGTAAAAAAAGTCCACCCAGGCCAAATATAAAGGCTACCCGCCAGCGCGGCTCCGCAAGAAACAGGCCGTTCCAGTTGGTCTGCATCGCCCAGAGCGAGATTGGAAGGTAAGTGATCCAGAAAATGATCCCGGTTCGCCCAAGGGCGCGGGACCAGCGGTGGAACGGTTCACGAGCGGTCGCCAGAGCAATAGTGCCGGCCAGACCGGCTGCTACCAGCGCGATCAATGCGGCCCACACCCAGGCGCCGTGCAAATAAACCACGCGGACGTTTGTACCAAGGGTTTTTTCTGCCGGTCCAAACAATGTGACAAAGGAAATCAAGGTTAGAAAAACAAAAAACCAGATTACAGGTGAAGTTTTATTCATCATTCTCTTAGACGGGCAAAATAAGAAACTGTCCGTCGATCGTAAGCAACCAGTTTGTTTTCAGCGACGAGATGCTCTAGCTCCTCGTCGCTCAGTTCTTTACGTTCTTCCTCCTCCGTGTACCAGAAAAATTTACGCGTAAACAAAGACTGGGCCAAACCTTCTCCCCAATCAATAGCTGGAGATCCATTGGCAATCCTGACAAGCCACTTTCTATGAATTCGAAGTATTTTCATCATTCGGTCAACCGGATACCGGGAAATAATAATGGATATCCTCTGATTCCGCAAAGGCGTCAGGGTTATCGGTATGCCGAAATTAGCCCAAACAACCTGTTTCAACGTGTTGCTTATCACAATTAAAAAGCAGGGCTCGCGCTGCAGGTACTCTCCCTTCCACTAATCGCTCCTGGTGGTAAGATATCGTCCAATGACAGATGAATCCAGACCAAAAATATGTGATTACGAAGGATCCGATTATCAAACGACCTTCTGGGACGATGGGCAGCGCACCTATGAAGACGGTGCGGAAGCGGTCGCGCTAAAGCGTTTGCTCCCGAAGTCCGGCAGGCTTTTGCTGGAAATCGGCGCAGGCGCCGGCAGGAACACACCCCGTTATGATGGTTTTGATCGGATAGTCCTCCTGGATTACTCCGTTACACAGCTCCGGCAGGCACGCGCGCGCCTCGGCTCTGGCGATAAATACATTTACGTCGCGGCAGATGCCTACCGGCTGCCCTTTGTAGGCGGCCTGTTCGACTGCGCAACGATGATTCGCGTGTTGCACCATATGGTCGACGGTCAAAAAGCGATCGAGCAGGTGCGCGCTGTGCTTGCAGCGAACGGCACTTTCATCCTCGAATTCGCCAATAAGCTGAACCTGAAATCAATCCTGCGATATGCACTGCGAAAACAAGATTGGAACCCATTCACGCCCGAACCCATCGAGTTTGTCGAACTTAATTTGAATTTCCATCCGAAAACGACCCGTAAATGGCTTGAAAAGGCGCGCTTCAACGTCCTTCGCCAGCTGACCGTTTCGCACTTTCGCATTGGAATTTTGAAAAAACTGGTTCCCTCCAGGCTCCTCATCGCCGCAGATTCAATCGCCTCGCTGACCGGAGACCTCTGGCAGCTATCTCCGAGTGTTTTTGTAAAATCTAAGGCCTTAGGGCATTCGCCTGAGTTGGAGAAAGGCCAATTCTTTAAGTGCCCTGATTGCGAAAGCACTTCGTTAATGGAAGAAGAAGCCCAGATTCATTGTGAAAGCTGTGGGAAAAACTGGCCGATCGAAGATGGCATATACGTTTTCAAATAACAATCAGCTGATCAATCCTCTATGACCATTATCGATCTTCCTTTTTCAAAACCTGTTTTGAATGCTGCCGGTTCGTTGGGCTTCAATCCCGAATTGCGCAGGCTTGACCTGGAAGGTTTGGGAGGTTTTATTACCAACCCGGTTTCTCTTTCGCCAAGGTCTCCCGCATCGGGCACGCGCATGATCCGGTTCGCCGGCGGTTTGCTGCTGCACACAGGTTATCCAAACCCCGGCTTGCACAAAGTCCTCAACCGGTTCAAGGCGAGTTGGGCCAGGTCTGAGATTCCCGTCGTGGTTCATCTTCTCGCGGAAAATCCAGATGACGTCTATTCCATGGTCCGTACACTGGAGGAGACGGAGGGTGTAGATGCGCTTGAAATCGGTTTTCCGATTGGGGCCGATGGCGAATTCACACGGATGGTCCTGCAGGCCGCGATAGGCGAACTTCCACTGATGGCCCGCGTTGGGTTGGAAGATATCCCCTTGTTGATAGACGAGGTTGTTGATGGTGGTGCTTCGGCGTTGTCAATGGGGCCGCCGCGCGGCAGGCTCCCCGATCGAGAAGGAAACATCGTATCGGGAAGGCTGGCAGGAGCTGCAATATTTCCTCAGGCTCTTGAAGTGCTCGACCTGGTCCGTTCGTCAGGCATTCCGATATTTTTTTCTGGGGGGATTCAAGACCACAGGCAGATCAAGCTCGTCCTTGCTTCCGGGGCCGAGGGTGTGCAAATTGACCTGCCGTTGTGGCGTTGGGGAAGATTTATCGCTCCAGAAGAATCGTCATCGGGCCGTCGTTGACCAGTTCAACTTTCATGTGCGCGCCAAAGCGGCCGGTTTTCACCGGAACACCGAAGGCATTCAGATATTCTGCAAATTGGTCGACGAGCCGTTCGGCTGTTTCCGGCGCGGCGGCATCAGTGAATGACGGGCGCCGGCCGCGCCGGGTATCAGCATAGAGTGTAAACTGCGAAACGATGAGCGCTTCTCCGCCGACATCGCGGATTGAAAGATTCGTTTTACCATCTCCATCTTCGAAAATCCGTAAAAACGCTATTTTCTCAGCTATATCTTTCGCCTGGGCCTCGCCGTCCCCATGGCCTACCCCAACAAATATGACGAGCCCGCGACCGATTTCCGCGACGACACGCTCTTCGACGGTCACGCTCGCAGAAGAAGCTCTCTGAATTACAGTTCGCATTTTGGACTAGAGACCTAAATGGTCTTTGAAGATTGTCCTGACTTCGCCAGGCTGTGCATGGCGTTTGAGCTGCTTCTTAGAATATATGAGGTCCCCGTTAACCGAAAACTCAAACCGGCCTCCATCCGAAGGGACCAACTTAAACGACCTGATTTCCCCTGCAAACTCACCTAAAAGTTCTTCCGCCAGACTGACGGCTTTATTAGTGTAGTTTCAAGGGACGCAATATATTAATTCGATATCGACCATGTACTTCTCCTGATGACAGTTTTCGAAATTATAACATCGAGACCTTTGTTTTTTCTTGATACAATCTTCTCGATGAGCAGCAATGCAACCTCACCGGCAGTAATCAAGTTTATCCCTGCAGCCATCTTGTCAGGTGGAACGGGCCTGATTGCGCTGATCTGGTTGTTTTTGAACACCAGGCCGTTCGAAGCCGGTTACCGCTGGTTGTTTTTTCTGTCATGGTTCCTGGCCGTGACCGGCAGTTCTCTTCCGGCTGTCGCATTTTTGAACCGTCGTTTTCCAGGCCGCATCCCGGCAACTCAAATCGTCATTGTGCGCCAGGCAGCCTGGATCGGCGTTTTCGCGGCGACCTTAGCCTGGCTCCAGATCGGACGCCTCGTAAATTTTTCAATCGCCCTGCTTCTGGCAATCGGGATTGCCGCGATAGAGATATCAATCCGCTTCCGCGAACGCGGCCAGTGGCGTTCCTGAAGCCGGATTGCACGCATGTCCTCCCTGCGAAACCTCCCTTCGGTTGATAAAATCCTGTCCTCAGATGACGCCGGGCTGTACATAGCTCTTTACGGACGCGACCTGGCGGCAGATGCCGTCCGCGCAACCCTCGATCGCATCCGGAAATCGCACCGCAACAACGACACAGTCCCCGATCTAAAAGAAATTAACCAGTCCGTCCGGACGCAGCTCGAATCGTGGACTGCGCCGACTCTGGTCCCTGTGATTAATGCCACCGGCGTCATCATTCACACCAACCTCGGCCGTGCTCCGCTCAGCCGTTCAACACTCCAGGCCATGGCAACCGCAGGAGAAGGGTATTCCAACCTTGAGTTCAGGCTGGAGAACGGCAAACGCGGCTCTCGATACGATCATGCAGCTCAGTTGATCAGCCGCCTCACAGGCGCCGAAGCTGCTCTCGTTGTGAACAACAATGCCGCGGCAGTGCTGCTCGTGCTGAGCGCTCTGTCTGCCAGGCGGCGGGTCGTCATCGCCCGAACTCAGCTTGTCGAAATCGGCGGTGGCTTCCGCATCCCGGACGTGATGAAGCAGTCCGGGGCAATCCTCGTCGAAATCGGGGCTACAAACCGCGTCCACCTGCACGACTACGAGACCGCCCTCAGGGAACAACCTGTCCGGCTGGTCCTCTCCGCACACCAGTCCAATTTCAAAATTGTCGGGTTCACGACGGAACCGGGTCGTAAAGAAATTGCCGATCTCGCCCATTCGTTTGAAGTCCCATATGTTGAAGACCTGGGTTCAGGCACATTTCTTGATACTGCCGAATTCGGACTGACCCACGAACCGACTGTCCAGGAATCCCTGGCTGCAGGCGTGGACCTGGTCACCTTCTCCGGGGATAAGCTCCTGGGCGGACCTCAAGCAGGCATTATCGCCGGTCGGGCTGACCTGATTGCAAGAATCAAGAAACACCCGCTGGCGCGGGCTGTCCGCGCGGACAAAACGACTTATGCCGGCCTGTCGGCCACATTGCTTCATTATCTGAAGGGAGAAGCTCTGGACCAGGTTCCGGTCTGGCAGATGATCTCCATGACCACGGGCGAAATTCGCACACGGGCAGAAAAGTGGCGAGAGTTCATTCCGAGCCGGTACCAACCGGAATTAATCTCCGGAATGAGTACAGTGGGAGGCGGCAGCCTGCCAGGCGAAGTCCTGCCTACAACTCTACTAGCCTTGCAGCCCGGTTCTGCTGATAAAATGCTCGCCATGTTACGAAATGGCCAACCGCCCGTTGTCGCCAGGACTCAGGACGAACGCGTGTTGATGGATCCGCGGACAGTCCTCCTCGACCAGGAAGAAGC
>JBFGQG010000161.1:0-7426 GCA_041564295.1 Anaerolineales bacterium
ACGTCGCACCAACCTTCTTTTGCTTGTTATTCTGCCTCAGCTATCCGAATTTTCCAGCGATACATCGCTGTCTTCCGGCTCATCCACCGGGAGGCGGCCGCTGATCCAGACGGTCATCAGGCTGACGTCATCCGCGGTGGCCCTGGTATCCGGATATTTTTCCGAGAAAGCCGTGTTGATCACTTCGAAATCTTCGTCCTTCGGCCAGATCGTCAGGAAACCGGGCAGCTTCGTCCGGTCGGCATCGATAGGCAGTATCTCCCACTCTCGCTCCGAAAGCAGGTCGAATACTTGCTGGCGCAGGTCTGTGCGCAGTTCAGCCCAGGCAGCCAGGACTGCAGCCACCAGGTCTGCGTTTTTTTCAAACGCATCGGGCAAATGGCGGGCCTTCAATGCGGGCGGCGCTTTGATGCTGTTGCGGAAACCCGGGACGGTCACATAGCGTTTCACGTGCCGGTCAATCTGGTTGCGGAAACCGGCCGGCAATTGGGATAATCCCAGGACAGTCTCCCGGACGACGTCCCTGCGGTAATCCTCGCGCATGAAATGATTGAGCGCGTGGAAAGGGAGGAAGGAGAGTTGCTTATCATTTTTCTCGGTCATAGGCACACTTTACCATAGAAATTTCGAAATCCCAGCCCGCATCCGGGCTCCGCCTGCTCTGAACCAACAGGCCAAAAACCCGAAAAGCGGGCGGACGCTGTGGCTTTCGCCGGCGCCCGCCCGCTTATTTTCCCTGAGTCAGCTGCTTTCTATCGTCCTGCTGTCCGCATCCTGCGTGCAAGGAAGATCACGACCAATGCAAAGAACGCAAGCAGGATCATCCCGGTGACGTTCAGGTCGTCGAACAGGCCGGTATTCGGCAGTTCTGTTACCACTACTGTAATGGTCGCTATCGCGCCTGAACCCTGGGTGGGCTGGCCGGCTGCCTGAGTCAGTAGCGCGGCCACAGTCGCCGTTGCCGGGTTTTGCGTCTCCGGCGCTTCGAGAGTGGCGGTCGGGAGGACAACGACCTCTGTCGGCGCGGGTGTTTCTGACGGCGCAGGCAAAGCAGTCGGAGTGGCAGTCCAGGATTGCGCTTCAACCGTCATCTGGACGATCTCTGCTTCCCGCGTATTCTGCATGGCCAGTTCAACGGCCTGGGTCTGCTGTGCGGCGCGGTTGGAGCCGCTCCTCGACTGCTGGAAGAGGTAAATGCCCACGCAGAGCAGTGCAATTATCGTCAGGGCGCCGAGGCCGATCGCGGCAATTATGAACGTACGGTTTCCGGATTCATCTCCGCCGCCCTGCCCTTCAAATGCTTCATCTTCTAAGAATTCATCATCTTCCAGGTCTTCAAACATACTAATCTCCTTGCTGCCTCCATTTAATTTACGAACATGCACCGGGAGGCGAATGAATTTCTCGGAAAGTTCCGGTCGATAAATACAGTTTTAGCATATTTCAGGATCTTACGTTGACAATTTCGACATTAGCTAGGGGAACGAGCATGATTTCGCCGCTCTCCAGCTTGATTCGCACGGCCTGCAGGCGTAATCCGTTAGGGAACATCATTCGCCCCGGTGGAATCGAGTCGATAATGCCCAGCGTGCCTTTACGCGGCGACCGCGTCACGCGGATCCGCTGACCTTTTTCAAGCCTACCAATGACGGGCGCAGGTCCAACATCGGGGGCAGTCGGCAGAGGGATCAACACCTCCGGCCTCGAACCTGTATCCGGGTCGAACGGTTCCGCGTTCACAGCAACCTCGCGCTTATGGCTGGTAGACATCAGGCGAAAAGCGGCTGTGCTCATCGGCAGGTCGCCAAACCCGTCCGTGAGCAGGACAGGGAACGGCAGCTTTCGCACCACCGGGATAAGTTCAGACTGGATACTCCCCAGGATCAGGCCCTTAATCTGCTGCGCTGCTGCCCTCCGAAACACTTCAGCATCGCTGCAGCGGCCGCTCATTAATACCGCGTCGCGCGGTCCGCCCTCAACCTGCTCCGGCAAAAGGACGTCACCGGGCGATTTCGACAGCGCGTTCAATATACCGGATCCGATTCGGCCGTTCCCCCAGGCGCCCTGAATCAGAGCTCCTGTGGTTTCGATAACGGCACCCATCTCATGGACGAGTTCTTTAACCTCGCCCGGTATCCCGGCGAGAAGTTCGAATGGTGTGGACTTCTCCTCAATAAATACGTAACCGTCCGTCATCAAGACGATCTTTCCATCAACCGGCGACCGAACGACACGGCTGAATAGACCCTTTTTTTGAGCGACGACATCACCACCAGCGACCGATTCGCCCTCATAACGCTCGATATGGTCTGCTGCTTTCGCCCTCGAAACGCCCAATGCGGACGCCACGTCCAGCATGATGTGCGAAGGGTTGACTTCTGCGGTCACAATCACGTCCGTGGCTCGCACGTTCTGTCCCTGGCGGACTCTGACATGGCCTGCCCTCGGCAGTATGCGCAGCCGTTCTACCACGGCCTGGGGAAGGATGTTTGTAATCGGTGCTAACATGGTTTTCTTTGCCTTCTGAGCAATCAGCCGAAAATGAGCTTACTGAGCGTTAAAAGTCTTCACGCGGAAAACTGGTCTCATTTCTTCAATGCCGCCAACCAGCGTTGATTCCTCTCTTTCCGCCTGCTGGCGTTGCCGGGATGCCTGAGCGGCCGGCCGCGTGCATCGATCACGATGCCCAACAAGCCTCCGACGACCTTCAGCGTGCCGCCGCGCCCCGGACCCCCAAGGCCGACATTGTATCTCTGCAGCGGCTGCAGCTGGAGCTCAGCCTTGAGTCCGGGATCCAACGGTATCGTCATGAGCGCGCCTTGCTTGATATCTATCTTCCGTTCTTCACCGGAGGGTAGTTTCGCACGCACTCTTAGAATTGAACTGCCGGTCCGTGCCTCGCCGACCGGTGAGATCACCGTCGCCAGGCTCCTTAACCCGCCAGTCTCCAGCACCTGGACAGGCATCAGCGGGTTGACTTCAGCGGCTGCGCCCAGAGACGGCAGCATGTTATTGGTGTCCACCAAAAACACGGTTACCCCGGCCGGCTCCAGCGCATCGAGCAGCGCAAGCAGGTTTTGCCCGGCGCGGGCATTGTTCGCCAGCGTGCTTCCTGAAACGACAATCGGTTCAAATACAGGCAGCACACCGGCATGAAGTTCCGGGATGCTGGCCGGGAAATGTTTTTGAGCATCACGAATCGCAATACGAACCAGTTCGCGCGCCAGGGCGAGTTCCATCGCTGCATCTTCATCAGTCATTGGTATGCTGTGCGGATAGGTCATTTTGTAAAGGACATAATCCCGCACATCGGCTTCGGAAGAATCGAACGGCAGCCAACCGGCGATCGCCTTCATGCTCGTCACCTTCGTCAGGCTTTCCAACGCGTTACCGATCCCAAAACGACTGTAAATACGCTGGACCAGATGGCCGTCGTGTGCTGCCGCGATGACCGTCGAAGAGGAACCCAGGTCAACGCCAAGCACAGCTTTTTTCCTGTCGTTCTTGCTGATGAACCGGATCATCCGGCCGAAACCAGTCGCATTGGGCAACAACCTGCCGGAGGTCCATGAATCGAGTTCCTGGAGCCCCGGATCTCTCGACGAGTAGATCTGCCGGAACACCCTCCGCAGCTCACCTTCTGCCGGGCCCAGTTGTTCGCTTTCCAGCGATGGACGCAAATTGGGTGCAATAGAAACGGAGGCAAATGAAGACAGTGCTTCCTGGACTTCAGCTGAGACGCCCTTGTTGCCTGCAAACATCACTTTCGGTCTTTGGTTCTCCGGCATCAAGAAATTCGCCAGCCCGATCGGGTCCAGCAGTTTTATCACCGACTTGGACGCCCCGTTCTCTGTTCCACCCGCGACGATCACCAGGTCAGGTTGCTGGCGAAGGATATCGTCGACCTTGGTGACCAGTTTGCGCCTGTCGTTCATGCTGATGGAATCGACGAGGCGGGAGTAGATCGTTGATGCCAGGTTCTTTGCGCTTTCGAGGGAAACGTCCTCCAGAAGCCCGACTGTCAAAATTTTCAGCGGGGCTACGGCTGATGTTGTCGCAGCTAATGCATCCACACCTCCTGTTATTTCGGAAGACGGGGTAATCAGCACCTCGTTTTCGTTGATGAAACTTCTGCCAGTTATCGCCTGAAGGTCATCGATCGCGTTACGCACACCCTCCGTTGAATTGTTTATCGGTGGAGCGTAGGTTGAAGGGGCAGAGCCCATGGCAACGAAACGATACGATCCTTCTACCGCGTCGAAGAAGAAGGCGCGGGTCGTCACCGTTCCAACGTCAATGGCAAGTACTGAGTCGGCGTCAACGATTGAAGCAGGCATTTCTCAAGTCATATCCTGGGGATGTGTTCGCATTTTGAAGCAGCCGCATCGATTATGATCCGATCACTGCGGCCGCCAGCGCATCGAGGAATTGGACGATGAAGTTCCAGCGGTCGATCCAGGCGGCGAATGCAGCAGAAAATACACCGGCAAACAGCGCGCCAAAAGTAACGGCGATAAAGACCTGCCCGATCCGTGCCGCGTAATCGACGAAAGCCGGCCGAGCAGGCGGTGTATTCTGCCGGGAACGGGCAGAAAAATGGAAATATGCGAGCGTACTGACTGTGCCGGTGATCATTATGAAACGGTTGATCAAGGCCAGCAGGCTGTTGAAGGGTGTGTCATCAGGCATCGTCCGCAGATTGAACAGGTCGGAGGCGGCTTCAACCTGCGGGAAAATCGTCCCCAGCACGGCACCGCTCGCCACGACCGCCGCAGCAATGCCAACCACATAGGCCATCGGCACATTACCGAGTTTAGCGATGCGCGGGGACATCTTCAACAGCACCAGGAAAGACAGCAAGAACACAAGTACCGCCCACAGCCATTGCGCCATATCGCCCACTTCCAGGAGCGGTAGAATAACCTGCGGAATGACCACGTTGCGCAGGACGACCGCTGCACCAATACCCGCCGATACGCCGATGAACAGGTGGATGGCGAATCGAAACGCCGGGTTATCCCCTACCAGGTAACTCAAGACCATAATGGACAGGATCACGCCGATAAAAGCGCCGACCAGATCTAGAATCGTCGGAAAGGTCATCTACGCTCTCCCTCTTCGTTCGGCTTCACGCTCTTTCCAGACAAAATACAGGTTGTAAGTCCCGGCTCCCAGAACCAGGATAATTGCGACGAGGCTTCCAAGGCTGAAAGCGTCCCAGTTGTCACGGGCCGGGCCTTCTCTCAATAAGAACCCTTCGTAAGCCGCGCCGCCGGCGAGTCCCGGCACGAATGCGGCAATGGGGCTGTTCTGTGCATCATAATACGGCCGCACAAGCGGGACCGCCTGTGCACTGCTCACTATGAGAAGAGAGGAAGGCCTGAGCGCCGGGCTGACCTGTTCTACCCATCGCCGGATGGTATCCGGATCGTCGCTCAGCAGCAGAGTCATTTCAAAATCGCTCAGCCTGCCGATCCCCTGGAGCGCGGGCCGGTTCCAGGGATTGTTGCCGGCCTCGTCAAGAAGAGCCCACAGAGGCCGGTTATTGTAACCTAGTTTGGTGGCAGCGAAGGGGTCCTCGGCGAAGAGCTGCAGGCCGGTGGAATCGCCCGGCAGGTAACCGAGGTTGACGTATTCTGTCTCTGCCTCGTATCCGTGCTGCACCATAACCTGGATGAGGCGCTCGCCCAGCGCAGGGCCGGTCAGTTCTGTTGAAACCAGTGCCAGTTTCGGGCGCTGGAGCATCAAATGGTCGACAACCGCAAACGCCGCGGCGTCTATTTCCCCGCTCATTCCGGGCTGGTAGTCCAGAACAACCAGCACACGTGAGTTCTCATTGATCGTGGAAATGAGCCCATCCACACGCGCCATCTCAGGCGGCTTGGGCGGCAGCGGCGCGAAATATCCCGGCAGCACCAGGGGGAAGATCGCAATAAACGCCAGCACGGTTGCAATGATGTACCGGAGAACGCGCTGCTCGGAAAGGATCGGACCACGCTTTGCCGGCTGTGTGGCCGTTTCCGATGCGATCATTTTCTGCAATTGGTCTGCTCGCTGTTGTTGGGTGCTGGATATCTGCAGCCGCACGAACTGTGGCGGCGTCTGGCCGGTCTGTGAGACGGCCGGTTCTGCAGACAGGACGCCGCGCAATCCAGCCAGCGGTCCGACCCGCTCTACCGCGCCGGTATCGTATTCGCCGGCTTCCATCGTGCCCGGTTTCGCGACATCTTCGGGGCGCATCGCTTTGAGCCACTCGGGCAGTTCACCCGGCGCGAGACCTTCTTCGATTCCTTCTCCGCTGGCCAGCTGATCAATGCTGAGTGCGCTGTCTTGCTGGGGCATCCAATCCAGCGCGTCCGTCTCTTCGAGATCTTCTTCGGCCGGCTTCTGCGTCCAATCAGCCCCTTCGAATTCGATTTCACCGATCGACCGGTCCTGAAGATTCGTCAACCAATCCGGCGAATCACCGCTGGGGGTTTCGATAGCTTCTTCGCCGCCTTCTTCACTGTACTCAGAAAGCCAATCCGGCATTGTTTCCCCGGTTTCGGCCTCTTCAGCAGCGGTCGCACCCTCACTCAAGTCCGCTAGCATGTCTTCGAAATCTGGTTCGAGCTCTTCCTCGACCGGTGGGCGGACGGCATCGACATCCCCGGTCACAGGTCCGATTGAAGAACTCAGCCACCCCGGTACATCGTCCTCTTGCGCCGCACCTTCCGGTTCTTCCTCTTCGAAGTCGAATTCATCTAACCAGGGCGGCAGGTCTTCCTTTCCCACCTCTTCAACCGCTCGCGGACTGTCCGCCTGCAACTGAGGCACTTCTTCCAGCCAATCAGGCAAACCCTCTTCCGCTTCTTCACCGATTTCAGCCCCGATTGCCGTTTCAGGCGTCTCCTCACCAGGCAAATCTACAGCTGTGTGGTCTTTCTCTATCTCTGTAAGCCAATCAGGCAGCCCCTCGCTTTCGCCTTCGTCTTCCTCATCGAACGCATCCAGCCAGTCGGGTTTTTCAGTTTCCTGCGGCGTTTCAATTCGAGCCGCAGCTTGTTCAACTTCTGCTACCGGCGCATCTTCTCCGATATCGGAGAGGAAATCTGGGGGTTCGTCTTCCAGTATTTCAGGTTCACCCTCGACGGAGAGCTCGCTGAACCAGTCCACATCCGCCGGTTCAAACTCTTCGACTGCGCCGACTTCTTCAAACTCGTCTTCTGATTCGACAAATTCCTCATCCGCGAAGGCCCGAAGCCAGTCCGGTGGGCCTTCATCTTCAGCCATCTCCCCTTCCATATCCGGCTCAACCTCTGCTTCCTCGTCCAGCTCGGCCATCCAATCCGGCGCCAGTTCCACTTCCGGCTCAGCTTCTGCTTCCTCGTCCAGCTCGGCCATCCAGTCCGGCGCCAGCTCCACTTCCGGCTCAACCTCTTCTTCC